>CASUON010000177.1 GCA_949457475.1 uncultured Lachnospiraceae bacterium | reverse complement strand
GCGGCGGTTCGAGCAGCGGCGGCAGCTCCGGCGGCGGTTCTGTCAGCCCGACAACGCCATCCAGCCCTGTTAGCCCATCCAATCCTGTTAGCCCAACTGGGCCAGACAGCACGGGCGACAACCCAGGCGGCACAGACGACAATACCGGCAGTTCCGATAACAACTCCGGCAATGGGGACAACAGCTCCGATAGCAATACGAATGGCGGCGATACCGACAATTCTGGCAGCAGTACCGACCCTGACAATACCGGCAATTCCAATAACGCTGGAAACAAGCAAAAACAGCAGAAGACGAAGTTTAAAAAACAGTTAAAGACGGACTTGAACCAGCAGATAAAGGAAAAGCTGAAGATCAAGCTGAAAAAGCAGTTGCAGTCGGAATTAAAGCCGCAATCGAAAGCCAAACTTAAAAAACAGTTAAAAGCAAAATTAAAGCCGCAGTTGAAGGCAAAGTTAAAAAAACAGCTGAAAAAACAGTTTGGAAAGACGCTTGGGAAGGACTTTACGAGCTTGTTTAACGAGCAGTTCCAGGCGCAGTACGATAAAATATTTAACGAGCAGTTTAGAACGCAGTATAAACGGCTGGCGTCGAAACAGAAAAAAAGATAACCGTTTGTTCCGGGCTATGATGTTATGACCTGTAATAATAAGGCAGCTTCTTTTTAGAAGCTGCCTTATTTGGCGTGTGCAGTCTTCAAAAGAAAATGGCGTTGAAAAAGGAAGGTATGCTAAAATGCCAGTATTGTCCCGCCGACACTCGGAAATTTATGCTGTTTTTACTAAATGTTACTCGTTTTTTCTAACAGGTAGCTTTTTATATATGGTAATATGCCATCATAACAAATGATTTTAGAAGATTACTGATTAGAAAGATTTAGAAGCTGCCGAAAGGTATGAAAAAAGGGGTGCGCCATGTTTATTTATAATTCCTGCAAGCCGACGGTCCAGTCCTGCCTGGATACGCAGACGTTTTCCATGGCTCGTTTATTTAATGATGAAAGAACAATGAGCAGCCATATCCACGAATGTTACGAAATTTACTTTTCCATTTCCGGCGGAAAACAGTTTTTGATTGACGGCCAGTCATATGAATTTGCGCCGGGGGATATTTTCTTTATCAACCAGTCGGAAAGCCATTGCCTGTCTGAAGTCGACCCGCAGACGCATGAGCGGATTGTACTGTTTATCCATCCGGAATACCTCAAACGGCTGTCTACGCAAAAGACAGATTTAAGCAATTGTTTTACCTGCCGAGGGACTTCGTTTGGCCACCGGATCGGGCTCTCTGAAGAAGAGCAGGGGCGGTTTACTTATTATATGTATAAGATGTCTGAAAGCAAAGGGTTTGGGCAGGATATTATGGACCAGGCGGCTTTTTTGGAGTTAATGACGTTTTTAAACCGTATCTTTCTTGCCCGTTGCGACCGGGAAACAGCACTGGAAATGGATAGCGGGAAACAAAGCCTGAACCAGTCGCATTATGCGCTGATTAATAGCATCCTGTCTTATATCCATCAGAACCTGTCGGAGGAATTGACGATCCAGCACCTTGCGGGGCGGTTTTACCTAAGCAATTCGTATTTGTGCAAATTATTTAAAGATGCGACGGGGACTACGATTAACAGGTATATTGTTGCAAAGCGTATATCCCTGGCAAGGGATTTGCTGGCGGAAGGATGCTCTGTGGCGGACGCCTGCAGGCTGTGCGGGTTTAAAGATTATAGTAATTTTTTAAAAGCGTTTACAAAAGCGGTTGGCGTATCGCCGAAAAAGTATGCCTCTTATGGACATTAAACGAATAAAAATAAGATTTGCAATATTTTTGTGAAGATATGACAAGAAAGAGAAATTTTTATATGATATAATGTGCATGTTTTATAAAACAAATAAAATCATGGCCGTGATATTTATGAAATATACATAATGGAGGAGGGTAAACATGGAAGAAAACAGGGCAGGATGTTCGAATCAGGAATGGTTGGATGGGGTATATGAAAAACTATTAGTGAAAATGAAAGCAGAGTGTAGCCGTGTCGGGACAATGATCCCTTATTCTACGGGCGAGGACGGAAAATATCATGATATTGAAGAAGGCCCGTGGGGAATTGGTTTTTGGACAAACGGGTTCTGGCCGGGCATGCTCTGGCAGATGTATGAAGCGACAGGGGAAGAAGCATACAAAGCTGCAGCCCAGGGGGTAGAAGAACGGTTAGACGCGATTTTGACGGGGTTTGATAAGGTTGACCATGATGCTGGATTCTTGTTCCTGCTTTCTGCCGTTGCGGATTATCGTAAAACAGGCAATAAGCTTTCACGCAGCCGTGGGCTGCATGCCGCGAATTTGTTGGCTGGACGCTACAATCCGGTTGGAAAATTTATCCGCGCTTGGAATGACGCTATGTTCGAATCGGACAATGTGCCGGAAATGATGCGTTCAGAAGCAGGCGTCAGCGGCTGGATGATTATTGACTGTATGATGAATATCCCACTCCTTTATTGGGCGGCAAAAGAAGCGAAAGACCCGCGCTACCAGCATATTGCCTATAACCACGCGAAAACAGCGCAAAAGTACGTAGCACGCGAAGACGGAAGCTGCAACCATATTGTTGCGATTAACCCGGAGACCGGCGAATTTGTGGACAACCCTGGCGGGCAGGGCTATGAAAAGGGTTCTTCTTGGAGCCGCGGGCAGTCTTGGGCAGTGTATGGTTTTGCTTTAAGCTACAGGCATACCGGGGATCGTTCTTTTTTGGATACGGCAAAACGTTGCGCCCATTATTGTATTGCAAATTTGGCGGTTAACGACTGGCTGCCGCTTGTCGACTACCGCCAGCCGCAGGATCCTTTAAAATACGATTCTACCGCCGCTACGATTACCGCCGCCGGGCTGCTGGAAATCGCGGAGCATGTAGGCGAACAGGAAAAACGGTTTTATACGGATGCGGCTTATCGGATTTTGCGTGCGTGCGATGAGAAATTCTGCAATTGGGACCCGCAAGCAGACTCTATTGTAGACGGCGGGACATTTTTCTATCACGATCCGACGGGTGCAAATACAGAGGTGCCGATTATTTATGGTGACTATTATTTCATAGAAGCTGTGCTGCGCTTAAAAGGAAAGTCATTATTTGCCTGGTGATCGGAAGATAATGATTTTTATGTAACGATTCATTGAAAATGACGAAGAGAGGAATAAGCCTATGGAACAACAATATAACCGTGCGAAATGGTGGCAGCTTCTGATGTTTGTATTTAACAATACAGCTTCCAACATTTATCTTATGACTTTAATGTATGTATCCTATTATGCGAACGGTGTGGCCGGGCTTGGCGTAGCTTTTGTATCTAATATTATTATGCTTTCCCGTTTCTGGGACGGCCTGACAGATCCGGTGATCGGTTTTATCGTAGATAAGACGAACGGAAAATTCGGAAAGTTCCGTCCGTTCATGCTCCTGGGCAACCTGATTATGCTGGGTACGATTATGCTGATGTTTACAACCACGCATTTAGTGCCGGCCGGATTCCGTGGAGTTTACTGGATCGCGCTCTATTTGATTTATATTATTGGCTATACTTTCCAAAACAGCGCTACCCGCGGCGGGCAGACCGTGCTGACGAACGACCCGAAGCAGCGCCCAATGTTTGCCCGGATCGACAGTATTATTAACGCGTTGTTGATGACAGGGCTTACCGTTTATATTACAAGCTACCTGGCCGGCAAACACGGCGGATTTACCGCAGGATTGTTTATCGAGCTAATCAGCGTGCTAGGCCCGGCATCCCTGACGCTTACCATCCTGGCGATTATCGGCATTTGGGAAAAAGACCAGCCGAAGAATTATACCGCGCTTGGAAAATCGGCGTCTTATGGATTTAAAGATATTTTCCGCATTATCAAAGGCAACAAGGCAATCCAGATGCTTGTAGTCGCGGCGTCTACGGACAAGCTGGCGAGCCAGATTAGGGGCAATGCGACCGTATGTATTATGTTGTACGGCATTGTAATCGGCAATTATGGGTTATATAGCAAGATGTCCATGATTACGCTGGTGCCGAATATGATCTTGATCGTCGTGGGGACAAGCGTAGCTTCCAAGCTTTCATCCAAGAAAGCGACTGTGATTTTTACGTGGGTAAGCATCATATTTACGACGCTGTTGGCGGCGCTGTTTATCTTTGGCGACCCTACCAAGATTTCACTGGAGAACGTCGGGTTTATGACGGTTGCTTTTATCCTGCTTTACATATTCGCGAACGGTTCTACAGGCATTACAACCGGGCTTGCTACGCCGATGATCGCGGATTGCGCGGATTATGAATTGTATAAATCAGGCAATTATGCGCCGGCGCTGATGGGTACGGTATTTGGATTTTTTGATAAAGTAGTATCTTCCTTTGCATCAACAATTGTCGGATATTGCGTTATTTTGATTGGATTTAAGGAAAAACTGCCGACGGCGCAGGATCCATACAGCACGCCGCTGTTTTGGATGACGATGTTTTTGTTTATCGGCACGCCGCTGATCGGCTGGATATGTACGCTCACGGCCATGAAGTTCTATCCGCTGGATAAAGAAAAGATGATTGAAGTGCAGGCGAAGATCGCGGATATTAAGAAAGCTGCGTAAAAAATCATTCACGCTTTAGCAGCCGACTGTAAAACGGTATAACATAATAGGAAACTGGTAGTAGTAGATTGCAAATCTAAGAATCAAATTTACTTGGGGGTATCAAATGTTAGACTTTACTTTAAATAACAAAATTGCGCTCGTTACCGGGGCGTCGTATGGAATTGGATTTTCGATCGCCAGCGCTTTTGCGCAATCCGGGGCGACGATTGTATTTAATGACATCAACCAGGAGCTCGTTGATAAAGGAATAGCGGCCTATCAGGAAAAAGGGATTACGGCGCATGGCTATGTATGCGACGTAACAAACGAAGAACAGGTGGAAGCGCTTGTCAAACAGGTAACAGAAGAAGTCGGGCATATACATATCTTGGTAAATAACGCGGGCATTATTAAGCGTATCCCAATGGTGGAAATGAGCGCCGCGCAGTTTCGCCAGGTGATCGACATCGATTTAAACGGCCCGTTTATTATGGCAAAGGCGGTGATCCCTGACATGATCGAACAGGGCGGCGGCAAGATTATTAACATCTGTTCTATGATGAGCGAGCTGGGGCGCGAAACAGTTTCCGCATATGCCGCGGCAAAAGGCGGTCTGAAGATGCTGACGAAAAATATAGCAAGTGAATACGGCGCGTATAATATCCAGTGCAACGGCATTGGCCCGGGGTATATCGCAACGCCGCAGACGACGCCGCTGCGTGAAAAACAGCCGGATGGAAGCCGCCATCCATTTGACCAGTTCATCTTGGCGAAGACGCCGGCAAACCGTTGGGGCGAAGCGTCCGACCTGGCTGGCCCGGCCGTATTCCTGGCTTCAGAAGCAAGTAATTTTGTAAACGGGCACATTTTATATGTAGACGGCGGTATTTTAGCCTATATTGGCAAACAGCCTGCGGAGGGTTAAAAGATGAGGATTGCATTAATCAATGAAAACAGCCAGGCGGCAAAAAATGCTGTTATTGCGGCCGCTCTGGAAAAAGTAGTAGTTCCAATGGGGCATACCGTAGACAATTATGGTATGTATACAGCAGACGACGACGCCCAGCTGACCTATGTCCAGTGCGGCATATTGGGTGCGGTACTGTTAAACAGCGGCGCGGCTGATTATGTCATTACAGGCTGCGGCACCGGGGAAGGGGCCATGCTGGCAATGAACAGTTTTCCGGGCGTAATCTGCGGGCATGTGGAAGATCCGGTAGACGCCTATACATTTGCGCATGTAAACGACGGCAACGCAGTCGCGATGCCATTCGCCAAAGGTTTTGGATGGGGCGGGGAGCTGAATCTGGAATATGTGTTCGAAAAATTGTTTGGTTTTGGGCACGGGCAGGGCTATCCGCCGGAACGTGTGGAACCCGAAATGCGTAATAAGCGTATTTTAGACCAGGTACGCGAAAAGACAATGCGGCCGCTTCTGGAATGCCTGTCGCAATTAGACCTAGAACTTGTAAAAGGGGCGCTATCAGGCGCACGTTTTAAAGAATTGTTTTTCCAAAACTGCAAAGATACAGCAATTGCTGCATATATAAAAGAGCTAACTTCTAAATAATTTCTAAATATTTTCTGTTTTCCGCCCTTCTGTCAAAATTTATGAAAATAAATCATTTGACAGGGGGCGGAAATGCATTTAAAAAGGCACGGTAGAAATTACCGATTCCATCGTTCCATCCCATGTGACCTGTCCCGTCCCGTAAGGGATGATAAAATGGTCGCCTTTTTTACCGGACAGCCGCAGACATGCCCGCTGCCCGCAAGAATACTGACATTAAAAAACGGGTCGTTTTGCCGCATGTAAAACGTTCCGTTTACGTTTAGCTTAAATACTTTGTAATAAGGGCAGCTGATAATTTCGTGCCACACGTTTTCCGGCAGGGCTGCCAGGTGCTGCAGGCTATCGGATGTGTTTTTCGCCGGGGCCGTAATGACATCAATGCTTTTTTCAATGTGCAGCTGCCGCGGCCTACCGTCGGCGAGCCGCCCATAATCATATACACGGTAAGTAATATCGCTGCTTTGCTGCGTTTCCAAAACCAGGCAGCCTGCAGTAATCGCATGTATTGTGCCGGGGTCGATCTGTATAAAATCGCCCTTTTGGATCGGGACTTGCCGTATCAGCTTGTCCCACTGCTTTTCATGGATCATAGAGATCAATTCATCTTTCGTCCGCGCGTGGTGTCCGACGACCAGCCTGGCGTCTTTTGGGCAGTCGATCATATACCAGCATTCCGTTTTCCCAAGCGAACCATGTTCATGGATGTTCGCGTAAGCGTCGTCAGGATGTACCTGTATACTCAAGTCGTCGTTCGCGTCTATGATCTTAACAAGCAGCGGGAACTGTTCTATAGGCAGGTTCCCAAATAACTCGCGGTGCCCGCTCCAAAGTTCAGACAGCTTCCTGCCGGCAAAACGTCCGTTTTTAACCTTGACGTCCCCGTTCGGATGGGCGGAAATGCCCCAGCATTCCCCCGTATGGCCGCTAGGGGCCGGATACCCGAATTCCGTATGCAAGCGGCTGCCGCCCCAGATATTTTCTTTTAATATGGGTTCTAAAAATAAAATAGGATTCTGATTGTCCATTCTTTTTTCCCTTCCATTAACTATAATCTAATTCCAATTTTCCAATTTATCTATATTCCTAGAGCGTGTTTGAAAAATCAATCCCGCAATCTGCACTCCCCATTTCGCGGAAAATTTATCCCAAATTTAGTCAACATAGCCCGCTAGGGTCTGCCCCAGCGTAGCGAGGGCATGCCTCCTAAATTTGGG
>CASUON010000176.1 GCA_949457475.1 uncultured Lachnospiraceae bacterium | reverse complement strand
ACATGGTCGGCTATTTTTACCTGGAGATCGGCTATAACCAGGGGCCGGCGGTAACAAACATGATGTGTGCGGCAGGCTACCGGGAAGTTGCGGTGGTCAAAGACTTAGCGCGCCATGAGCGGGTTGTGAAAGGGCGTTTATAAATTTGGAGGAAAAATATGTTTGATAGGTTAGAAGATCTGGTGCTTCGTTACGAAGAGATTATGAATCAGCTCAGCGAGCCGGACGTAGCAAACGACACAAACCGTTTTCGCCGGCTGATGAAGGAGCAAAGCGACCTAACGCCGATCGTAGAAGCATTTAAAGAATATAAACAGGCAAAGCAGAGCATCGAAGACAGCCTTGCCATGCTGGATGAAGAAACCGACGAAGAGATGCGCGAGCTTGCAAAAGAAGAGCTAAACACCGCCAGAAGCGATGAAGCGAGGCTGGAGGAACGCCTGAAAATCCTCCTGCTGCCAAAAGACCCGAACGATGATAAAAATGTTATTGTGGAAATCCGCGCAGGAGCGGGCGGCGATGAAGCGGCCCTCTTTGCGGCGGAAATCTACCGGATGTACGTACATTATGCGGAGAGCCAGCGCTGGAAGATCGAGACGATGGAAGTGGAAGAAATCGGCATTGGCGGCATGAAATCTGTAAACTTTATGGTAACCGGGCAGGGCGCTTATTCTAGGCTAAAATATGAATCCGGCGTGCACCGCGTGCAGCGCGTGCCGGAAACAGAATCCCAGGGCCGTATCCATACGTCTACGATTACCGTAGCGGTTATGCCGGAGGCGGAAGAGGTGGACGTGCAGATCGATGAAAAGGATATTCGCATCGACGTCATGCGGGCGTCCGGCAACGGCGGCCAGTGCGTCAATACGACAGATTCCGCAGTGCGCCTGACCCATTATCCGACCGGGATCGTCATTTACAGCCAGACTGAAAAGTCGCAGCTGCAAAACAAAGAAAAAGCATTCGCGCTGCTGCGCGCAAAACTGTACGATCTGGAACTGCAAAAACAGCAGGACGCGGAATCTGAAGCGCGCCGCAGCCAAATAGGCACCGGCGACCGATCGGAAAAAATCCGCACGTACAACTTCCCGCAGGGGCGCGTGACCGACCATCGGATTAACCTGACGCTGTATAAATTGGATAAAATTATGAATGGGGATATTCAGGAGATTTTGGACGCCTGCATCGCGGCAGACCAGAGCGCGAAGCTGGCGAAAATGAATGAACAAGGATAAATATAGGATAACTGCAAAAGGGGGTTAGTTGGCCTAGAGCGTGTTTGTACATTCAAACACGCTCTGTAGCCGCATACCTTCTGCGGTAATATTTCATCGTCCGGTATGCCAGGATATCTTCCATATGGCATACGAACGCCGGATTGTGTATGATGCTGTCCAGTTCTTCCCGGATAGCAAGCGCATAGCCTTCTTTATCGATAAAAAGCCCTTTTCCTGAAGTTTTTAAGAAATGGACAGGCATACGTTTCGCTTTGTTTAAATGCATTTTATCAGTCATCGCTTGGTAGTCGGCGTAGGTGATGCCAGACGCAAAGTCTTTCCAGTTTGTCCCGTGGTCAAAAAATTGTTTCCAGCTTTCCAGCAGTTCCGCGTCGGTAACGGCAAGCCGGACGTCGCCGTTGTTGTAAAAGCTGTATAATACGGGCATTTTATAAACTTTTTGCATATCGGTAGTTTCGATAAAGGATAAAAACTCGCGCCCGATTCCGGCATATACGGCCTGCTCGTCTTTGGAAAGCTCATGCAATTCATTTAAAAAATCCAGGTACCTGCGGAACGGGTTTTCTTTTGCGTGCTTGATGCAGTACTGGTACAGGCGGTCTTCCATATAAGTAAATAGTTCCATGCGCGTAGGCGTCTTTTCATCCAGCAGTTCTTTGATCCGGTAAAATTCCTGACGAATCTGTTCTTTCATAGATAAAGATTTTTTGTCCAGCACCTGGAATAGGTCGATCAGGCGCATATCGAAGTCTACCGTACAGCCGTCCGGATATTCGACAGCATTATAGTTGCAGGCGGTTTTTTCGGAAAGCGCTGCTTCGCCGCCGCTTAGGAGCAGCCGTGCCTGGCCGGCCTTTTCGTAATTGCCGATAAAATCCAAAACATTTAAATATTCTTTTCCCCGGCTTGTGCGCAGCCCGCGGCCCAGCTGCTGTAAAAATACGACTGGGGATTCGGTTGGCCTCAAAAACATGACCATATCAAGCAGCGCGATATCTACGCCTTCATTAAACATGTCTACGGAAAAGATTACGTTTATTTCATGGTTTACCAGTTTTGCAATCGCTTCTTCCCTGTTTTGGGAAAACGCGCCGTCCGCGTTGCTGTATACAGCCGCTGCCGGGATACCGCGTTTACAAAATTCCTTAGCCATTTCCTCCGCATGCAGCCGGGAGCAGCAAAAGCCGAGCGCTGCCTTGGAACGGTACTTCTTGTAATATTTATAAATTAGGTCATAACGCCTGACATTTCCGATATAGGCTTCGTTTAGCTCTTTTTCGTCGTAACGGCCTTTTACAAGGTGCATGGAAGAATAGTCTGTTTCATCGTAGACCGCGTAATAGTGGAATGGGACGAGCACGCCTTTGTTAATGGCTTCTTTTAGCGAAATTTCATACGGTACATTATAATCACACAGTTCATAGATGTTTTTGCCATCCATCCGTTCGGGCGTCGCAGTCAGGCGGAGCAAAAAACGCGGCTTAAAATAAGCGACGATCCGTTGGTACTGTTTTGTGACAGCATGGTGGAACTCATCAATAACGATATAATCAAAATAATCGGGGGCGAAGAAATGCTCCGTTAGGTATTCGCTTCGTCCAAGCGTAGCGACAGAAGCAAAAATGACTTTTTTATCCGTATCTTTCTGACTGCCGTTAAAGAAGCCGTAGTCATCAGAGTTCCTTACGTTGTAAAAAGAGACGGCAGCCTGTCTTAAGATTTCTTCGCGGTGCGCTACAAACAGTACGCGTTCGTAGGCTGCGCAGTCAAAAGCTGCCAGGTACGTTTTGCCGACGCCGGTTGCCGCTTGCACTAGCGCTTTTGTCGCGCCTTCCGCTCGGCTGGCGTCCAGGGCGTACAAAGCTTCGATCTGTACCCCTCTTGGCTGGAACAGTGTCTGCACGCCGGGGTCCGTATCCTCATGTAAGCTGTCGTATTTCGCCAGGTCTTTGGCGACCGCGGGCTTGTGCCAGTTTTTGGAATAACGGGCAAGTTCGTCCCCGTCAATGACAATCGAGTGGTTTTCAAACAAATCGTTGAAAGTTTCATAAAACAGCGAGAAGTTTTCTCGGTCATCCAGGCTGCTAAAACGGTAATTCCATTCAATGCCGTTGGTCAGCGCGCTCCTTGAAATATTGGAAGAGCCGATATAGATTTCAGAGGCGTTTTCATAATGGAATAGGTAGGATTTTGGATGAAACGAACGTTCCCTATCGTTATAAAACCGTAGGTCAATCTGGTCTTTGCACGCGCTTTTTATCAAATACAGCGCGGACGGCTGGGTGATCCCGAGGTAGTTTCCAGTAAGGATGCGAATCTGCACACCCCGCGCGAGCGCGGCCTTAAAATCTTTTAAAAGCATTCTGACGCCGGACTCCATCAGAAAGGAAACGATGATATCGATTTTTTTTGCTTTTCGCATGCTCATTTTAATCTGGTAATACAAAAAGCGGCTCCTGTTATGTCCGCCGGTCATTACGTCCGTGGGCGTTATCTTTTCCGTAAAATCAGGTTGAGCCATTGTTCATCACCTCTTTTCGGGCGTACATCGAAAGTTACCCATTGTTTTTCAATTTCCAGGCTGTTAATTTGCTGTAAAAATTCCGCGAAAGAATCCGTCGTCATATCAGTAAAATAGCGGCCGTTTCGCTCACCGGCAAACTTCCCGTATTTAAATGAAGTGTAAATAATCCCGCGGCGTTTTAAAGCGTCGGACATCTTTTGCATAACATCCGCCAGTTCCTTTACCGGCAGGTGCAGTATGGATGAGCATGCCCAGATGCCATCGTATATTTGGTGGTCGGACAATTCTTGGAAGAGCATCTGCCTGACCTTGATGCCGGCGTATGTTTCCGCGAATTGGCAGAGGCTTTGCGAACCGTCGACGGCGGCGACACGGTAGCCTTGTTCTAGGAAATACTTCGTGTCACGCCCCGAGCCACAGCCAAAATCAAGGATGTACGCGTTTTTTTCCAGCCTGGATAAGAACTGCTGCTGGATAGAGAAAAGTGTGACGTTAACGGTGTCTTTGCAAAATTCTGCCGCATGGGTATTGTAATAGTTAAGAGTATTGTTGTATGGCATGGCGCGCCTTCTTTCGTTGTATGTTTCATAAATTTTGCCTGCCGCCCTGCGGCCTGCTGTTTTTACATCCGGTCCATTGCAGGTTTGTGTTGCGGGGCTTGCAAGGGCAAAAGGGTATACAGTTTCATCAATCAGGCAGAATGTTTTTATTATCTCTGATTTTGTTGCCTCGCATTTTATTATATCGGATCATATTGCATTTTACAATGCCCATTTCCTGCCCAAATTATATTGCGATTTGCAAAGATGTGCAGTACACTTACTATAGCAGCGAAATTATCCAACAATTTATGCTACCCGCAAACCTCAAAAGGTGCGTTGTGTCCGAGGATACGTATATGTGAGACAAACGGTTAAGTCCACCCGCAAGCATCACAGGGCACAATGCCCGAGAAAGGAGAACAGTGATGAAAAGAGAACCGGCAATGAAAAAAGCGACGAAAAAAGCAATCAAAAAAGCAGCGCTTGGCATGCTGATAGTGGCGACCGCGTTTACCGCGCCGGCCCCGGCAGCTGCGCGCGCCGCGGTAAAAAGCAGCCAGGGCATTTCATGGCAAAATGAAGTTTTTACAAAAGCGCTTTATAAGAAAACTGAAAAAATAGGTTTGGGCACAGGTGGGGGCACTGTCGTACAAGACCAGCAGACGGTGAAAAAGGCCTACCGGCTGCTTGCGGACATGCAGCTAAAGCAAAACCAGAAAGCGCCGGGGGCTCCAAAGGAAGGTTACGTGCAGGTAACGCTTTACCTGGCAGGCGGAAAAACAAAGAGATACCAGTTTGCGGGAAAACGCATGTACAGCGCAAAGAAAACATACACGATTGTAAAAAACAGCCCGCTTGGCAAATTGAATAAAATTTTTCAGGCGGCCTCCCAGGAAGAAACAAAAGGCGTATCCCGCATCGCTACGGCTAGTTACCCAAAGGACGCCCCATACCCGGATGAAGCCGATTATAGGAAAAGCAACGGCGAAATCGATTATGGCAAATATGAAACAGCTTACGACGCCTGGTGGGAAGATATCCATGCAAGGCGCAGCATAACGGGCTATGCGGACAATCTGGACGGCTTCCTGACACAAAGCGCGCAGCAGTTTTTAACCGTGGAGGGAAACGAAAACCGCGTCTATTCCCCGCTCAATGTCTATATGGCGCTCGGGATGCTGGCTGAACTTTGCGGCGGGGACAGCCGTCAGCAGATTTTAGACCTTTTGGGCAGCAAAGATATCGCGTCGCTGCGCAGGCAGTCGTCCGGCCTATGGAATGCCCAGTACCGCAATGACAAGGCGGTTACAAGCATCCTGGCCAGCTCGTTGTGGCTGAACGATTCGGTGAATTTTGTGCAGCCTACGTTAGATACGCTTGCAAAAGATTACTATGCTTCTGCTTACCAGGGCGCAATGGGCTCTGCGGAATTGGACCAGGCGCTGCAAGGCTGGCTGAACGAACAGACCGGCGGGCTGTTGAAAAACCAGGCGTCTGACATCAAACTTGACCCCAATACCGTCCTGGCATTAGCGACTACGCTCTATTACCGTGCGAAATGGCACGATGAATTTCTAAAGGAAAATACAAAGCAGGAGCTATTCCATGCTGATGTTAATGATGTGCCTTGTGACTTTATGCATAAGGAAAGGGCGGATAAGACTTATTACCAGGGAAATCTGTTTTCCGCCGTTTCGGAATCTCTGGAGGGGTCTGGCGATATGTGGTTCCTTTTGCCAAATGAGGGCCTAACCGTTGGCCAGTTGTTGAAAGACAGCCAGGCGATGGAATTTTTGATGTGCCCTGGCCGGGAAGGATGGGAGCGGCAAAAACGCTGCCTGGTAAACCTGTCGGTTCCAAAGTTTGACGTATCCTCCCAGTTTGACTTGGGCGAAGGGCTTCAAGCACTTGGCGTTAGGGATGTATTTGATTACAATGTGTCTGATTTTTCCCCGATGACGAAAGACCCATATCCGATCTATTTGGATAAGGCCAGCCATGCGGGCCGGGTCAAGGTCGATGAAACAGGGGTGGTGGCCGCCGCTTATACGGTTCTCATGATGAACGCGGGCGCCGCGATGCCGCCGGAAGAGGTTATTGATTTTGTGTTAGACCGCCCATTCTTGTTTGCGGTTACGGGCAGCGACGGACTGCCGCTGTTTGTAGGCGTGGTAAACCATCCGTAATGTTGGCTGCAGGGGAAAGGCTGAATTTCGTTTTGAAAAGACTGCATGGATGATTTTGCGTACTCGGATTCACAACTGAAAAAATGCTAAACTATAGATTTTAGTCTGTAGTTTACCCCGTGATTTGTAGCATACGGGTTCCCTATTAAGAAGAACGAAAGGAATGGATATTATCATGGAAATAAAAAGGAGCAGCCGTGTAGACGGATTTTATATGCAGCCGGTTCCGGGGCAGGCCCGCTACTATTATAGCCACAGCGATTTGGAAGAATTTTATGAGATTCCGGGATGGCTGGAAAACGGTGGCTACCAGGGTTCTTGCATTCATTTTTTTGACCTTAAGACCGGTATGGTGCAGGTACCGTTTCCAAAAGAGCGGAATGTCCTCTATGGAGACCCGATCTTTTGCGATGGATACCTCTGGTTTTTGCAGGGGGATTTTAATCAAAGACGGATAACGCTATTCCGGTATACCCCGGGCCTGCCAGGTGTAGGCCAGAATGATGTGGGGCAATATGGCGCAGGTGGCCATGCCCCAGGCAAACCTGTCCTAGGCGGATGCTGTACGCCAGTGTTTCAGCAAACGATGGATGCGTTTGACCTGTACAACCTCCATTTAATTGGGGCGCCTGTGCATATCATCAGCCAAAACGGCAAGATCACCTGTTATTACCCACAGGCCTTTGAATGCCCGCTAGCGCCGAATGAGTCGCTGGTTTATATAGAACATGGCCGCTTGTATTTTAACGCGTGGGTGGAAGAAGGCGTTGAAAACGATACGGTTACAGACCGCTATAAATATTATGATAAACTGGTTGTCAAGGATATCCAAGGAAACGTCCTTTCTGAAGAAAAAGGGTGCCTGTGCCAGTTCCCGGATGGGAGCTGGTGGCTGACCTAGTACTCCATCCGGACAGAAATCAGAGTAAGGAACTGCCTGCTTTGCACCA
>CASUON010000175.1 GCA_949457475.1 uncultured Lachnospiraceae bacterium | reverse complement strand
AGAGGGCTTGCGGCCTGGTTCCAGCGTCCGGGTAACACAAAACTTAAAAACTGTTTTAGAATTTAACTGCGGGATAACAACCTATTAGTTCTCATTTTTAAGGGATATCCCCACCCCGTGAAAAGCAACATTGATGAGAAACATCTGGGGAAACCTGGCAATCAGCCAGATAAGGGAACGGCAAAAACGCGGGAAGTTGGTTTTTCTTATGGGATAAATAGGATTTGTATAAAGCTGAGGAAATATAAAAAAATGATGGAAAGTAAAATAAAAGATGTTATAATAAATGTCAGGTAAAAGCATGGGACTGTCACAAAAATTTGGAGTGATAAAAATGGATTTTGAAAAATATATCAACGAGGATATTCTCGATAAGTTTGAATTTTATAATTACGGACATGCCTTGGAAATACTTCATGATGCATTCCCATCGGAGTGGCATGAATTACAAGTATGTCTATGTCGCCTGAAGCTTACGTTAGATGATGTAAGGACGGCTGGGGGAAATGAGTCGCCAATACCGAAAAAATTTGATGACGTACTTTATCCGTATGGATGGAGGGAAATCCGTATTAGCGGTGACCTAGTGGTTAAAAAATATCCAAGGCAAGCGGCGCAAAGAAGAGGGCGTTTTGCAAATGAGCCTTATGAAGTTGAAACAATTGAAGGGTATATCGACGGGCATAATATAGATTTTTTAAAAAATAAAGTTGCATTTGACCTGGAGTGGAATAGCAAAGATCAGACGTTTGACAGAGATTTGCTGGCAATGAGAAACTATTTTGATTGTGGGTTAATTGATGTCGGAGTTATTGTAACGAGGTCAGAAGAATTGAATGATATATTTAAGAAGGAAAAAGATGATAAAGGACAGCCTTTAATAAAAAAATATGGGGCCAGTACTACTTGGATGGGAAAATTAACATATCGGTTGGATTCCCGTCGCAATGGTGGGTGTCCAATTTTGGCAATAGGGATAGGAAAGGGATGTATTGAAGGATATGGCAGATTTAGCAAGTACGATAAAGAACTTACAGCAGTTTACCGAAGGGAAGAAGTATAATACAATTTATGCAGATCCACCGTGGCAGTTTCAGAATAGAACTGGAAAGGTTGCACCGGAGCATAAACGCTTGACCAGATATGAAACGATGAAGATTGAAGAGATAAAGGAATTACCTGTTGCTGACATAGCAGGAGATAAGGCGCAATTATATTTGTGGGTTCCCAATGCATTGCTGCCGGACGGTTTAGCTGTGTTGGATGCATGGGGGTTTGAATACAAAGCAAATATTGTTTGGGAAAAGATTCGGAAAGATGGCGGTCCAGACGGACGCGGCGTTGGATTTTATTTTAGGAATGTTACAGAATTACTGCTTTTTGGAATTAAGAAAAAGAGTGCTCCAAACCGGACGCTACAGCCGGCACGGTCACAAGTGAATTTGGTTAGAGCGATGAAACGTGAACATAGCCGTAAGCCTGATGAAATTATATCCATTATTGAGGCATGTAGCCAAGGGCCTCGTATAGAACTTTTCGCAAGAGGGGTACGGGAAGAATGGGATATGTGGGGAAACGAGGCGACGGTTGATTATGAACCGACGTGGGATACTTATTCAAATCATACGGTTGCAAATACAGCGAAGGAAGTGGTTTCGCCAGAAACCGCGACAAAGATGAAAGAATAGCCGTTTTTAGTTTTTTTCTCTGTTTATCTGCCATGACTTTAACTGCATTTTGAATGTTAATGGAGCGCCGCCAGGGGCGTTGGCTTTGGCCTTTCCCATTAACATTTTTTTAATAACTATTTTCTATCTTTTCATTCAATTTTAATAAAACTATAGTACAATTTTAATAATTATGTCAACGTTACGTTAGAAGCTGCGGCAGCCACGTTATTATGATAAGATTCAAAGGAGATAGGTATGAAGATACTGGTAGTAGAAGATGAAAAGGACTTAAATCATATTATTACAAAAGAGCTGGAATCGGAAGGTTACCTGGTGGACTCCTGTTTTGATGGGGAAAGCGCTTATGATTATTTGAAAATGGAAGAATACGACGGCGTGATCTTAGATGTCATGCTGCCCCGTATGGACGGCTTTGAGGTGCTCAAAAAAGTACGCGGCAGCGGCATCCAGACGCCGGTGCTGTTTTTGTCCGCGCGCAGCCGGGTGGACGATATTGTGGAAGGGCTGGATATTGGGGCGGACGACTACATGATCAAGCCGTTTGTCTTTCAAGAGCTGTCTGCAAGGGTTCGGGCAATGACGCGTAAAAAGGCGGGGGTGCGTGAAAATATTTACCGGTGCGGCGACCTTGTGGTGGACTGCAACGAACATACGGTCAAACGGCGGGAACAGATGATCTATTTATCCCCAAAGGAATTTTCGATTCTGTTGTATTTAATCCGCAATCAGAACATTGTCGTTTCGAGGGAGCAGATTGAGGCGAATATATGGGACTTGGAGCACGACAGCTATTCAAATGTGATTGACGTCTATATCCGTTACCTGAGAAAAAAGATCGACGATCCGTTTGAATTTAAAATGATCCAGACAATTAGAGGGGTGGGGTACGTATTAAGGGCAGAAGGGTAAAGCAGGTCTCGATCAGCCGTTACATACTTTTGCTGCTGCTTATGACGCTGGGCATGATCGCGGTCGCCATGATGGCGTTTGTACATACGCTGTCAAATGTGGCAGTCAGCTATGATATACAGCATAGCATCGAACGCAAACTGTATAAAAATTCTAAAAATATGTATATTGATGAGGAAGGTGAAGTCGCCTTTGTCTGGAAAGAAGACGATATTTCCTTTCTAGTAATCAATGAAACCGGAAAGGTGCTGGCAGGGGAGTATCCGGTAGGCTGCCCAAAAGATATCGGTATCGTGAACAGGCGTTTTCTGGAAGTGAAAGAAGGCAGCGAGACCTTTTATGTCCAGGATATCCGCAAGCATTTGAAAAACGAACGTTATGTCTATTTGCGGGGCGTTGTGCGCAGGTCGGATATTTATAGCCGTTACCAGACGCTGGAATATCTAGCTTGCTTAAGCATCCTGGTTATTTCCGGCATAGCGATTTTGTTTGGAATTGTTTTGTCTAGGCGGATTTCGAATTCGTTGAAGGAAATGTGCCAAGTAGCTGAGAAAATAGGCGCGGATACTAACGATATGTCCGAACGGATGGAGTACCATGGGCGCGTTTATGAACTGATGGTGTTGACCAAAGCCAATAACCGTATGCTGGACCGTCTGGAGGAAATGTTCCTCCAGCAGGAGCAGTTTACGTCTGACGTAGCGCATGAACTGCGTACGCCGATTTCTGTAATTACCGCTCAGTGCCAGTTTGCGCGGAAAAAATCTACATGTGTGGAAGACTACCAAGAAGCGCTGGAAGTAATCGACCGCCATTCCACCCGGATGAACGTAATTATATCCCGTCTGCTGGAGCTGTCCAGGCTGGATCTACACCGTATGCAGATGAAAAAAGAGGAGGTAGACCTGCCGGAAATTATACAGTCAATTTGTGAAGATATGCAGCGGGAGGCGGGCGATACGCTTAATATACAGCTGGAGCTGTCCGAGGCGCGTACAGTCGGGGATCTTGGGCTGATTATGATCGCCATTCAAAACCTGTTAACCAACGCGGTCCGATACAGCGCGCCGGGCAGCCCAGTGGAAGTAAAAACCGGCAAGATGGGTGGTATGGTATTTGTATCGGTCAAAGATTTTGGCGCGGGGATCAGCGAGGAAAACCTTGCCCATATTTTTAAACGCTTTTACAAAGTAGATAAATCCAGGCATTCTGAGGGCTTCGGGCTGGGGCTGCCGCTTACGCTAAAGATTGCGCAAAAACACGGCGGGACGGTTGCGGCGAAAAGTATCCTTGACGAAGGCAGTACATTTACATTGCTGCTGCCTTGACAATAACCGCTTTTCTGATATGATTAAGTTATTGTTATTTACCAAGGAGGGGAAACGCTTGAAAAAAGTAGATTGGAAAAAAATAGTATATCAGTCATTATCTGGTTTTGTGACGTTGGCGCTGGCAATTTTGCTGTATTTTGCCATTCAAAAATCCGGGCAGATTAGCCAGTCGTTCCATTGGCTGATGGGCGTGCTAACGCCGGTTATTACAGGCGCGGTAATGGCATATCTGCTCAAGACGCCGTGTAACTTTCTGGAAAAGCGTATAGAATCGCTGCTGCCTGCGAAACATAAAAAACGTGCGAACGCGCTGACCGTGACGATTGTACTGCTTTTGACATTTTTTATTATTTACCTGCTGCTTAGCATGGTCATTCCAGAAATGGTGCAAAGCATTATGATCCTAATTAACGCCGTACCGCAAAAAATTGATGTATTTGCCAGATGGATCACCGAAAAACTGGATGGCAATGAAGTAGCGCAAAAGTATGTAAATACTACGATTATAAGCTTAGAAGCCAAGCTCGAAGAATGGGCGCAGACCGATTTGCTGCCTACGATGCAGGGGATGATGGGCGGCTTTGCGAACACGGTCGGTTCGGTTGTCGGCATCCTGAGCAATTTTATTATTGGAATAATTATATGCATCTATTTGCTGCTTGGCCGCAAGACGTTTGCCAGACAGGGCAAAGCCGTCTTATACGCGGCAGTTAAAAGCGACTATGCGGATATAATCTTAGAAGAGGTTTCGTTTATCGATAAGACGTTTGTCGGCTTTTTTGGCGGCAAAATATTAGACAGTGCGATTGTCGGTCTGATTTGCTATGTTTTTTGCCTGATTATGACTTTTGCAATGGATTTTCCAAACGCCGTGCTCATTAGCGTGATTGTCGGCGTGACGAATGTGATTCCGTATTTTGGCCCGTATATCGGCGCTGTGCCCTCCGCGCTTCTTGTACTAATTTCAAGCCCGGTAAACTGCGTAATTTTTATCGTTTTCATTATCGTATTGCAGCAATTTGACGGAAATATCTTAGGGCCGCGGCTGCTGGCGGACAGTGTGGGGCTTACCGGATTTTGGGTGCTGTTTTCGATTACGCTTTTCCAAGGGTTTTTCGGGTTTACCGGTATCCTGTTCGGCGTACCAGTGTTCGCTGTCATTTATAACTTTGCGAAACGGCTGGTGTTGATAGGGCTTCGAAAGCATGGAAAGCTGGATATGCTGTTGCCGCAGGAGGCAGAAGGAAAAGACCTGACGGAAAGAGAAGAGAAGGCGGAATCAAAAGACTGAATGAAAAAGCTTGTAGCAAAACGGATGTTATCCATTTTACATGAAGGTGAAAATGAAATGTTATCCATTTTACGTGAAGGTGAAAATGGGATTTTATCCATTTTACATGAAGGGAGTTGTAGGCAGAAAAAATACCATAAAATACATCATGTTGTATATAAATATTTGTTGCAATACTGCACATAGTAGAGTATAATCATTTTTAGCAAGAGAATGAACCTGGGGTGTTCGATAACCTGCTATTTTGAACCTACATTTTTTTTCACGGGAGTCCAATATTTTGGGGTAGATGCCAGGCCATCATTACGCAGTGGAAGGCAGAAGCTCCATTGAGGTTACCCACCTAGCTTTGCTAGGCGTCAAAATTGTGGGACCGGCACTCTGGGGGAATTTTATAACAAAAGATAAGGATTATAAATACGAAAGATAGCGGCCGTATTTTTACAGAAGATAAAAACCTTAATTAACGGAAGATGAAGTGCAGATGAAGTGCAAAAACACAAAAGATAGTACCAGAAGATAAAACCTTTCGGGGATAGACAGAAGAAGTTCTTCAATATACGACAGATAAGTTTGAAAGGCACGAAAGAAAAAAGAAGCTGCATTGGTTTGCAGCTTCTTTTCATACTGTAAAAACGTCGCCTGGGAAGCGGGCCGTAAGAAAATGCCGCCTGAGGACATGGCGTACAAGAATGTATCATGATCGGACGCTTTGGGGAGTATAGGGAAGAATGGATAGAGCAGAAAAAGTAAAAATTTATAAAAAAAGCAGGAAAAACCGCATAAAATATACGCCGCGAGGGACAGGCGGGGACAAGAAACGCCTGTTTGGGATTACCGCCTTAGCTATTGTTCTGCTGGCTGGCGGCGTTGTTTTTTTGCAGGTACATAATAGACATAAGCAATCCGGGCTTGCTTATGTATCAGAAACAGAATTTGCGTCCCTGATGTCTTTTTTAACGGATGGTGGCGGCAGCCGGGCGGCGGGACACGATGTGATGGACGGCGCCGGCAGCCAGGCGGCGGATCGCAGTGGCGGCCCGGCGCTTACGCAAGACAAGATGAAGGCATATGTCCAGACGGTTGGCTTGTCTGAGATGATATCCGTACCTGGGGGCAAAGATAAGCTAAGCCGGGCAGAAGTGATGGACTATTACAGCCAGATTCTGGATTATCTGGATTTGGAAGGAAATGTCCGTAAAAAGAATGTCCTGATACTGGAAAAATCCGCCATGTCCTGCCGGACGGACAAGGGGAAGTTCCAGTTAAAGTCACAAGTACTTCAACTGGAACCGTTTCATACTTATGAAGTGTATGCCATGGATAAAACGCTGCTTGGCGTAGTCGGGGAATCCGACAAGGCGGCTACGTTAAAGGATGTACGCGTAATTTCTGCCGAAAAAGACGTAAACGGAGCAACGGGGGGAAAAGGCGAAAAACATGCGGCAAGCAGCCTGGGGTTTGAGTATCAAGAAAGAGAATACCAGGTTTCCTACAGTGGGAACGATGGGTTAAAGGAAAATGACCGTTGTACGCTACGTATCCAAAACGGCGAAGTGTTAAGCGTCCAGGATATCAAGGCATCCAGCCCTTCTGCACAAGCCAGTGCTAAGGAGCCTCAAACGGTACAAAAAAGCATGCCGAATGCCGTCCGCGTCTTGTTGTTAAACGGGGGAGGCGTCCACTACAGCCAAGTTTATCTGATCTGCGACGGGGACTGCACAGTAAAAAATAAAAAGAAAAAGAAGTTTTATAAAAAATCTGAAATTATTCATGTAAAGAAACATAACCTAAAAAAAGGAAACTACATTACCATCAGCCCGCAAAAAGAGGACGGCAGGCTGTATCTAATGGACGCAAAGGGAAATGTCGTTTCCAACGGCTATTATGGAGATATGGAAGTATACCGGGACGCGGAAGGCTATTATATTGTAAATGACGTCCCGATCGAAAAATACCTATATTCTGTAGTTGCCAGCGAAATGCCCGCATCTTTTGCGCCAGAGGCTTTGAAAGCGCAGGCCGTATGCGCGCGCAGCTATGTCTACCGGCAAATGGCGGCCGAAGATTACAGCGCGTACCACGCGCAAATTGACGACAGTACGAATTACCAGGTATACAACCGGTCGGAAGTTAGCAACGTAGATGTAAAGGCAGTGGAAGAAACAGCCGGGGAAGTTATGTACGCACAGGGGGAGCTTGTAAACGCCTATTATTATTC
>CASUON010000174.1 GCA_949457475.1 uncultured Lachnospiraceae bacterium | reverse complement strand
GGCGTAACACAGACACGGTTGCCATTGAATGCTGTATTGAAGATGACACCGGCAAATTTAATAAGGCAACGTATCATGCGGTTATCCATCTTACTGCATGGCTGGTAGAGCATTTTCAATTGGAGGTATCGGATGTCATCCGGCATTATGATGTTACTGGGAAAGCGTGCCCTAAATATTTTGTGGATCATCCTGCAGAATGGGACCATTTCCTGGCAGATGTGCGGGCGTACCTGAAACGGTATGGTGTATCCAAATAAACGAACACAGGAGGAGCATATGCAGAAAGTCTATGAAGCCTTGCAAAGAGGCGAGGATATCCGTAATCATTTGATCGAGTTAAAAAAAATGCTGAAAGAAGAGGGCGCGCTGGATACGTACCTGTCCATGACAGAAGATGATGAGCTGATCGCTTCTTTTTTGCAGGATGAAGATGCAAAAACGCGTAAAAATGCAGCCGTTATCCTGGGGCAGCTGCAAAGCCAGGAAAGTATCGATAAGTTATGGGACGCATATGTGGCGGAGACACAGCTGTTCGTAAAGAGCGCCTACCTTTCAGCCATGCAGAAATTAAACTGCAAGGCTTATGAAAAACAGTTAAAAGAACGCTATCAAAAACTACTTGCCTATGAACCGGCGCAAGAAGAGATCAAGCATATCCAAGAAGAGATCAAAGAGCTGCGCAGGATTGTCATACAGTTCGAAGGCGGGATCGCCAAGCATACGTTTACCGGCTATGCCAAGCCGCAGAACTTCATCTTGACTACGGTAAAAAATTTCCAGGATACGACTGGCGTACAGCTTGAGCATGGCAAACTAAAGATCATCCCGATGGGGATACAGGTTGTAGGCGGGGATATCAGGGAGACAATGCGCATCCGTACGTTTCGGGAAGTGTTGTTTACGCTGCGCTGCCGCAAAAACCTGCCGTCTAATCCATCCGTGATTGCCAAAGAGCTCGCGCAGTCGGACTTAACGCGCGTATTAAGCGAGCTGCACGAAGGCGAGCCGCCGTTTTATTTCCGCATAGAGCTAAAAGGCACCATGCCGCTGGAGAAAAAAAGCGCATTCGTGAAAAAAATAGCGGCGGAATTAGAACAGCGCACCCGCCATTTCCTTGTAAATTCCACGGAAAATTACGAAGTGGAAGTCCGTCTGATAGAAAACCGTACGGGCGGATTTTATCCGTGCCTGAAGCTGTATACGCTGCCAATGAAACGGTTTTCGTACCGCAAATATACAATGGCTTCATCGATGCATCCTTCGATGGCGGCGCTGCTCGTGGAGCTTGCTTCGAACTGGCTGACGGAGCATGCGCTTATTATGGACGCTTTCTGTGGGACGGGCACGCTGTTGATGGAGCGGATTTATGCGCTGTCCGTGCGCGCTGCCTTTGGGACGGACACGTTTGGGGAGGCGATCCAAGGCGCGCGGGAAAACGCCGCGATTGCGCATTTGAATATTAATTTTATCCACCGGGATTTTATGGATTTTACCAATAGCTGCCCACTAGACGAAATCTGGGCGGATATGCCTTTGCGCGGAAAGAAAGAAAAAGAAGAGCATGACGCGTTCTACCAGGCATTTTTTGACAAGGCGAAAAGCCTGTTAAAAGAACACGGCAGAATTTTTGTATACAGCAATGAAAACGCGTTTGTGAAAAAATACCTGCGCCTGCACGAAGACCTGCGCTTGAAACAGGAAGTTTGCATTCGTGAAAAGGCGGGCGTATATTTCTTTATTATCGAAAAATGCATGGCAGAAAAGGAACGTTCGCAAGGGGGGACGGCTGTCGCTGAAGATGCGGCCTGCCCTGGAAAAGGAAACGACGTTCCGCGGGAGGAAACGGCCGACGGGCCTTCTAAGATTGGTTTGTGATAGAAGCGGATCGATAAAAGGCATGGATAAAGGCATGAATAAAACATGAATATATGGTCGATTGGGGAGCTTTCATGGAAAAAGTAATTGTGGTGGACGGATATGCTTTTACCGATGAAAATATGGCGAAACAGGCAGCCAATGAAGCCGAGGGCGTTAAATACGCAAAGGCGCGCACCGACCTGTCGCGGCCGCAGCAAGTATTGACAATTTACAATAAGATGCTGCAGCAGCGGATGTTCCAGACGCAGGTCGGCTACCATTATTTAAAGGAATTGCAGGAGTATTTAAAGACGATGCCAGCAATCCGTAGCGAAGATATCAAACCAATCCCTGTCGCGGCAAACCTTATGGTCGAAGACACGTCCGGGCTGACATCGTTTTGGCGTAAGAAGCTGGGGCGCGAGCAGCGCAAATTCCGGATGTCCGTTGGGCTGAACCTGATTCTGGCGGTCGCCATCCTTGTGATGTTTATCATTGCGGCAACCGGTGAAAACGCGACCGTGTTAAACTATGAACAGCAGCTACAAGACCGGTACGCCACATGGGAGCAGGAGCTGACAAAACGCGAGGATGCCGTGCGCGCGAAAGAGCAGGAGCTGGATTTGGAGTAGCCGTGCACGGGTAAAGCAAATAGCTGTTGCCCAAGCGAAAGGGTATGTGCTGCGTCAGCAGTAGCCGGGTGCGGGCAGCAGCTGGATTTGGACCATGCAGCCAGGTGTAAGCGAGGTGACTTGATTTGGAAAAATTAAAGATTCTTGTTGTAGATGATGAGAGCAGGATGCGTAAACTGGTACGGGATTTTTTAGTAAAGAAGGATTTTGAGGTACTAGAGGCGGGCGACGGAGAAGCCGCGCTGGATCTGTTCTACCGGGAAAAAAACATAGAGCTTGTGATATTGGATGTGATGATGCCCAAGATGAACGGCTGGGAAGTATGTAAGGAAATCCGGGAAAATTCCAAAGTCCCGATTATTATGCTGACCGCAAAGGGCGACGAGAGCGATGAGCTGCTTGGCTTTGAGATGGGCGTAGACGAGTATATCTCCAAGCCTTTCAGCCCGAAAATTCTAGTGGCGCGTGTGGAGGCTATTTTAAGGCGGTCGAATAAACTTTCCGATGGGCAGGTGTTAGAAACGGGCGGCATCGTGGTCGACAAAATGGCGCACCTGGTAACTGTGGACGGGGAACGGATGGAGCTTAGCTATAAAGAATTTGAGCTGCTTAGCTATTTTATGGAAAACCAGGGGATCGCGCTTTCACGGGAAAAGATACTGAACCATGTATGGAACTATGATTATTTTGGCGACGCGCGTACGATTGATACGCATGTAAAAAAACTTCGTTCAAAAATGGGGGAGAAAGGCGATTTTATCAAAACGATCTGGGGCATGGGCTATAAATTTGAAGCCGGGGACAGTCAAAAACAGTAAAGGAACTGAAATTGTCGAAGTTATCAAAATCATTCAAATCATTAAGATCATTGAAGTCATTAAAATTATTAAAATCAAAACCAGGAAATGCAAACGGCTTTTCGCGGATGAACCCGTTTGGGCGCTATTCCCTGACCCGGCAGTTTACGGTTGTTATGATCGCGCTGGTAGCCGGGACAGTATTTTTGTGCCTGCTGTTAAATACGATATTTTTGGGGCAGTTTTATACGTGGCACAAGGCGAAGATTCTCTCGACAAGCTATCAGAAAGTAGACGAGGCGGCGCGGCAGGGACTGCTGGACACCGAGGAATTCGACATTGAATTCGAGCGGCTGTGCGCCAATGGCAATTTGATGATGATTATAATCAGCTCGAATTATATGATTGTGCATTCTTCAGTAAGCAACAATAAGGCGATGCTTAGCCATTTTATAGAATTGATTGTCGGCAGCTCCCACGCTTCTTTGATCGCGTCCGGGGACGGTTATGATATTGTAAAGCAGCGCGACCAGCGCATGGAGTCGGACTACCTGGTTATGTGGGGGACGCTTTCGGACGGAAAGCTGGTGATGGCGCGTACCGCGTTAGAGAGCATCCATGAAAGCAGCGACCTGACAAACCAGTTTTTATTTATGATCGGCGGTATCGCCATCGTAATCGGGGCGGTGCTGGCAGGGGTGGTAACGCGCCGGATTACGAACCCGATCCTGGAGCTGGCGGAACTATCCAAACGGATGAGCGGATTGGATTTTGACGCGAAATATACCGTATCCAGAAAACACCAAAATGAGATTGACTTTCTTGGGGAACAGATGAACGAGATGTCCGGCCGTCTGGAGCACACGATCTCGGAACTAAAGAAAGCCAATAATGAATTGATGCTGGATAATGAGCGTAAAACGCAGGTCGACGAAATGCGAAAAGAGTTTTTATCTAATGTATCCCATGAATTGAAGACGCCGCTGGCTTTGATCCAGGGCTATGCGGAAGGACTGTCGGAATGTATTAATGACGACGCGACAAGCCGCGAATTTTATTGCGAAGTTATTATGGATGAAGCGGATAAAATGAACCAGATGGTCAAAAAGCTGCTGACTCTAAACCATCTGGAATTTGGAAACGAAACGGTGGAAATGGAGCGTTTTGATTTGACGGAATTAATAAGCGGCGTGATCCATGCGTCCGATATTTTGATCCGGCAAAACGGGATTACCGTCTATTTTGACGCACGGCGCCCGATGTATGTATGGGCGGATGAATTTAAGATTGAAGAAGTTATTACAAATTTTTTAAGCAATGCGGTCCACTACGCAATGTACGAAAAAAGGATCGAAGTATTTTATACGCAAAAAAAAGACTGCGTTCGTGTCAGCGTGTTTAATACCGGGGATGGGATTCCAGAAGACGAGCTGGAAAAAGTCTGGATTAAATTTTATAAAGTGGACAAGGCGAGGACAAGGGAATATGGGGGCAGTGGGATCGGGCTGTCCATTGTCAAGGCGATTATGGATTCGATGCACAGGCAATGCGGTGTATACAACCAGGACGGCGGCGTGGAATTCTGGATAGAACTTGATACAAAAAATGAAGAAATTGTTGCCTAATGACACGAAAAATGTTAACATGAAAGATAGTTAAACGACATGGGAGTGGAGCAGATGAAGAAGAACAGATTAGCAGCAGGTGCATTGACGCTTGCAGTTTCCATGATGGCGTGCGGATGCAGCCAGATGTATGAATTAACTGATTCGGAGGAAGCGGCGGTCGTAAATTATGCTGCGCGTGCTGTCACAAAGTTTAATTTAAAGCAGACCGAAGGGATCAGCAATGTTGCTGTGCTCGAAAAGCGGATGGAAGACGAGAAGCTTGGGGCGCAGGAAAAGGAAAAAGAAAAGCAGCGGGAGCAGTCCCAAACAGAGGGCACAAAGCCAGGAGCGACGGCCCCGTCCGGCAGTACAGACGTAGCGCAGCAAGAACAGCCGTCTTATGTATCGCTAAACCAAGCGCTAAAGCTTGGCGGGATTGACGCGGTATACCGCAGCTATGAAACGGCTGCTACCTATGAACAGTCGGAAAGTTTTATGGTGACAGCAAATGACGGAAATGAACTTTTGATTCTGCACATCGATTTGAAAAACAATTCAAATAAAAAGGCAAACTGTGATATTTTCTCGAAGACGCCAACTTTTCGTCTGACCGTGAATAAGAAAGAAAGTGTGCCTGCAGATACGACGCTGCTTTTGAACGACCTCAGTACGTACCAGGGCGAAATCCAGCCAGGGAATAAACAAGGAACAGTTTTGGTTTTCCAGGTTAAGAAAGGTACGGGGAAAAAAATAAAAGAGATAGAGCTTGAAGTCGCTGTCAACGGCGCGAGTTCGGTCGTTAAGGTTCTGTAGTATAGTTTTTATGGAAAAAACGAAAAAAAATATATAATTTTGGCCAGACATATGTTATACTGTTTATAATTTGAGATTGGCTTCGGGAGGAGAGATAGGTATGGACACAAACATTCTATTAGAGAACGGTACGAATGAGTTAGAAGTATTACAGTTTACATTGAATGGAAATCATTATGGGATTAATGTTGCAAAGATTCGTGAGATTTTGACGTATCAGCCGATTACGCCGATTCCTAACGCACATCCGAGTGTAGAGGGGATTTTTATGCCGCGTGATACGATGATTACAGTCATCAGCCTGAAGAAATGCCTGGGGCTTCCGGTTACGGATAATGAGGGGTTGTTTATTATTACGAACTTTAACAAGCTAAATATTGCGTTCCATGTAGACCAGGTGATCGGAATCCACAGGGTGTCATGGGCGGATATTATCAAGCCGGATTCTACGATCAATACCGAAAGGGACGGCTCTTCCAACGGAGGCGTATCTACCGGCGTTATCAAGCTGGAAGACAAGCTGATCGTTATTTTGGACTTTGAAAAAATTGTAACGGATATCAGCCCGGAGACAGGACTAAAAGTATCCGATATCGAAGCGCTGGGAGAACGCAACCGCAACGATTCGCCAATTATTATCGCGGAAGATTCCCCGTTGCTTGGCAAGCTGATTACGGACAGTTTGAAGAAAGCAGGCTACATTAATATTACAATGTGTATGAATGGCAAAGAAGCCTGGGACAAATTAATCGCATATAAGAATGGCGGAAATGTATATGACAAAGTACGCTGTATCATTACTGATATCGAGATGCCGATTATGGACGGCCATCGCCTGACAAAGCTTGTCAAGACCGATGATGTATTAAAACGGATTCCATTGATTATCTTTTCTTCCCTTGTAAATGATGAAATGAGGAGAAAAGGCGAGGCGCTTGGAGCAGATGCACAGCTTACCAAGCCGGAGATTGGTTCTTTGGTGGAAACGATCGACGGTTTGATTGATAAGATGATGGGTTGACCGGTAAAGGACGGATTAGTGAGGGTGGCCGTGGGGTGTAAATGGCGGCACTCTCACTTTTTATTTCCATGCACAGCACAATAACAACAAAGGAGATATTGGTATGAGCAGAAATGAAGATTATCTGGACAATCTGCTGACCTCAGTCACGGATAAGCTAAATGAGTTTGATGATGATTTTGAGCAGAACAGGGAATCTTTACAACAGTCTTATCAGACGCAAGACGCCCTCCCGCCCAAAACGCAAAGCGCGCTGGACGAAGTACGGGAAGACGATTTTCTGCGGGAATTTGAACAGGAATTCCAGGCAAATCATGCAGAGGACGACTTTATCCGGGAATTTGAACGGGAGATAGGTACGGATGCCGCTGGCAGCCAGCCATCCGGTGTGGACGCACAATTTCAGCCAGACCCGGATTTAGAAGAGTTTTTTAAAGACGATTTCGAGGGGGATCCGGTATTAAGCGACCTGTTTCAAGACGACGGGCAGGACGCGGCGTCTTTTGACGACCCAATGCTGGGGGACGACCATACTGTGGCAAACACGCCTCCGTTTGATGATTTTGACGACATGCAGACCGTCGCGGCGTCTTTTGATGAAGAGCCGCCGGTATTTGACGACGACCAGACAGTACAGGCGCCGCCAATGGACGATTTGAGCGGCTTAAACGACCTGGATGATTTGGACGACATGCGTACGGTTGCAACGCCTTATAATGGGGAGCCGCCTGCGTTTGACGACAACCAGACAGTACAGG
>CASUON010000173.1 GCA_949457475.1 uncultured Lachnospiraceae bacterium | reverse complement strand
GTTTCCAATCGAAAAGGCTTATGAAACCGGAAATGAGGCCCAGGCAGATGGCGGATCGGGGGACGACGGCTTAGAGCGGCAGGCTTATGTGGACGGGCGCTCGCTGGACGTAGACCGGATGATGTATGCGGAGATGCTGGTCGCCTGGCCAATGAAGGTATTATGCAAAGAAGACTGTAAAGGAATTTGCAGCAAGTGCGGCGCTAATTTAAACGAGGCGCAGTGCGATTGCGACCGGCATGTGGCTGACCAGCGGATGGCGGCATTTCAGGATGTGTTTAATAAATTTAAGGAGGTGTGATCAAATGTCAATTTGTCCAAAAAATAAATCTTCAAAAAGCAGAAGAGATAAAAGAAGAGCAAACTGGAAGATGACTGTTCCGAATTTGGTAAAATGCAGTAAATGTGGCGAATACATGATGCCGCACAGGGTATGCAAAAACTGCGGGACATACAACAAAAAGGAAATCGTTCCGGTTGACTAAGCAGCGAAGTAGGGGACTTTACGGCATGCCGTAAAGTCCGTTTTTTTGTGAAATTTCATATTGATTTATAGAATTACTTATAGTATATTGGAAATGATTTTAGTAAACGGAGGATTCCATGGGAAAAAATGTCAGAGTCGTCGTGGACGCAATGGGCGGAGACCATGCCCCGGGGGAAATTGTGAAAGGCGCTTTGGAAACGCTGGAAACAGAAAAAAACCTGCAGCTTATCTTGGCGGGACAGCAAAAGCCGCTGGAGGCTGAATTAAGTAAGTACCATTTTGACAGCCGCAGGGTACAGACGGTTTTTGCCGAAGAAGTAATTGAAATGGCGGAACCTCCGGTAGCGGCGATCCGCAAGAAAAAAAATTCATCTATTGTAGTAGGCATGAATATGGTGAAAAAGGGGGAAGCAGACGCCTTTGTGTCAGCCGGGAGCACCGGCGCGGTCTTGGCGGGCGGGCAGCTGATTGTAGGCCGCTTAAAAGGGGTTGAGCGTCCGCCGCTGGCCCCGTTGATCCCTACCGCGCGCGGCGTATCCCTGCTGATTGACTGCGGCGCAAACGTGGACGCTAGGGCTTCGCAGCTAGTCCAGTTTGCCCAGATGGGCTCTTTGTACATGAAGTACGTGGCAGGGGTGAAAAAACCGCGCGTCGGGATTATCAATATCGGCGCGGAAGAAGAAAAAGGAAACGCGCTTGTCAAAGAAACAATGCCGCTGCTTAAAGCCTGCAAGGATATCCATTTTATCGGCAGCGTGGAAGCGCGGGACATCCCCTATGGGGCGGCGGATGTGCTTGTATGCGAGGCATTTGTCGGCAATGTCGTATTAAAAATGTTTGAAGGGACTAGTTCTATGCTCCTTGGGCAGGTGAAAAAGACATTGAAAAGCTCCGCCCGTACAAAAATGGGGGCGCTGCTTATCAAGCCCGCGCTTAAGAAAACGTTAAAAAGCTTTGACGCTTCTCAATACGGCGGGGCGCCAATGCTGGGCTTAAAAGGGCTGGTCGTAAAGATGCACGGCAGCTCCAAAGCCGGGGAAGTGAAAAATTCCATCATACAATGCTGTGATTTTTTTAGGCAGGATATCAATGGAAAAATGAGCAGCCAGTTTGCAGCAGGCCAAGCAGGAAACTGACGTAGCGCTTTGTAGCGCCTAAAGAAGAAAAAACCAAGACCTTGTAAAGATTAAACAAAAACCTTGTAAAGCTTAAAGAAGAAAAAAACTGTAAAGCTAAAATTCAAAAAAGATGAATAAAGAAGAAAAAATTAGAAAAATGGAAGCAGAAAGGAAAGGAAGGAATGGAAATGGAATTTGAAAAAATTAAGAAGATCATCGCGGAAGTATTAAACGTAGATGAGGAAGAGATTACAATGGAGACTACGTTTGTAGACGACCTAGGCGCAGACTCGCTGGATGTATTCCAGATCATTATGGGGATCGAAGAAGAGTTTGATATTGAGATCGCGAATGAGGACGCAGAAAAAATTGCAACCGTTGGGGATGCTGTAGAGCAGATTAAAAATACCGTACATTAATACGGAATTTTATATGGTACAAGATACCGTACATTTGGGCACATCTGCAAATAGAACCGTATAAAAAGGTGTTTTAAAACGATGGCAATTGTTTTGAAACACCTTTGCGATTTGATGTGATGAAGGAAGTGAATACAGGATATGAGGAAACAATTGCAATTTCAGGAAGTGATCGGGTATGAGTTTCGCCAGGGCGGCCTGCTCGTCCAGGCGCTGACGCACAGCTCCTATGCTAATGAAAAACGGATGAAGCGGCATTCGGACAATGAACGGCTGGAGTTTTTGGGAGATGCGGTATTGGAGATCGTCACCAGTGAGTTTTTGTACAACCGGTATCCGGACTTGTCAGAAGGGCAGCTGACGAAGATGCGGGCATGCCTTGTATGCGAGCCGACGCTTGCGTTTTGTACGCAGGAGCTAAAGCTTGGCGATTACCTGCTGTTAGGCAGGGGGGAAGAGCATACCGGGGGCCGAAAGCGGAAGTCTATTTTGTCGGACGCGCTGGAGGCTGTAATCGGGGCGATTTATTTAGACGGTGGTTTTGCTAATGCAAAAGAGTTTATTTTGAAATTTATATTGACAGACGTAGAAAATAAACAGCTCTTTTATGATAGCAAGACTATCTTGCAGGAAGTCGTCCAAGGGGAAGAACTCGGGGAGATTGCCTATGAACTGATTGCGGAAACAGGCCCGGATCATGACAAGATGTTTGCCGTGGAGCTGCATATCGGCGGCAGGCCATTCAGCAAAGGGGAAGGCCATACGAAAAAAGCCGCGGAGCAGGCAGCGGCATACCGGGGGCTAATACAGCTAAAAAACAGGTAGGCAGGAGAGGCGATGTATTTAAAAAGTATCGAGGTGCATGGTTTTAAGTCGTTTGCAAATAAGATTGTATTTGACTTCCACCAGGGGATTACAGGTATTGTAGGGCCGAATGGAAGTGGAAAAAGCAATGTTGCAGACGCTGTCCGCTGGGTGCTTGGGGAGCAGAGCGCAAAACAGCTGCGCGGCGCCAGTATGCAGGACATTATTTTTGCGGGGACAGAAGGACGCAAGCCGGTAAGCTATGCGTATGTGGCGATCACACTGGACAACGCGGACCATGTACTGCCGGTGGAGTATGAGGAAGTTACCGTGGCAAGGCGCGTATACCGCTCCGGGGAAAGCGAGTACCTAATCAACGGTTCGTCCTGCCGGTTAAAAGATGTCTACGAACTTTTTTATGATACCGGCATCGGCAAAGAAGGGTACTCGATTATCGGGCAGGGCCAGATCGAACAGATTTTAAGCGGAAAGCCGGAAGAACGGCGCGAATTGTTCGACGAAGCGGCCGGCATTGTAAAATTTAAACGCCGCAAGGCCGCCACGCAAAAAAAGCTGGAGCACGAGCAGGAGAATATGGTGCGCATCTGGGATATCCTGTCCGAGCTAGAGCGCCAGGTGACGCCGTTGGAGCAGCAGGCGGAAAAGGCAAAGGCATACATAAAGAAAAAAGAACTGCTCAAAGCATATGAAATCAACCTGTTTTTGCTGGATATGGAAGAAAACCAGATACAGCTGCGGGCGCTGGAGGAAAAGCGCCGGATCGCCGACAGCCAGCTGCAAGAAACCGCCGGGCAGATGGAACGTACCCGCCAGGAATACGAGGGGCTGGAGCATGCGCTGGAACGGCTGGAGGCGGAGATTACAGCCGCGCGTGAGGCAATGAGCGATACTACCGTGCAAAAGGGCCGGATGGAAGGCGAGATCAACGTGTTGCAGGAACAGATTCATACCGCGCAGATGTCCTTGGAACATTACCATAACCGCCTGGGGGCGATTGCGCAGGATCAGGAAAAGCACCGGAAAGACCGCAAGGCGTATGAACAGCAAAAACAGCAGTACGACCGGCAGATGGAGGAGACGGCTAAGCAGCGCGTAGCGGCGCAGCAGAGGCTGAACGAAATACGCAGGCAGATGGATGCGTGCAATAAAATCATTGAAAAAGGGAAAAATGAGATTATCGAGCTGTTAAATGAAAAAGGTTCGGTGAAAGGGGAGCAGCAGCGCCTGGAGATGATGTTAGAGCAGAACAATATCCGAAGGGCGCAGCTAAACCAGCACAAAATCCGCAGAAAGAGCGAAGAAGCCAGCCAGGAGACCGTTGTTGCGGCGTGTGAACAAAAACTGCGGGAAACGGCGCAAACAATTGCCAGCCTGGAAACGGAAGAGGAGGAATACAGCGCGCGGCGCCAGCAATGCAGAAAAAAAATGGAAGAAGCGGGCGCTAGTTTGGAGCAGGCGACTACGTCTTTTCACAAAGTACAGTCCCGCCTAGAGGCGATGCGCAATATCGCGGAACGCTACGACGGCTATGGAAACAGCATCCGGCGCGTAATGGAGCAAAAGCAAAAAGAGCCGGGCATCCACGGGGTCGTAGCGGATTTAATCAAAGTAGAAAAGCGCTATGAAACGGCGATCGAGACTGCGCTTGGCGGGAGCATCCAAAATATCGTAACCGAAGACGAGGCGACTGCGAAAAAAATGGTCAGCTATTTAAAGGAGCACAAGTACGGGCGCGCTACGTTTCTGCCGTTGACGAGCGTTTCCGGGCGTAATCAGCCGCGCAACGAGCGTGCGTTGGCGTGCGAAGGCGTGGTTGGCATGGCGAATACCCTTGTGCAGGCAGACCCAGTTTATAGCGGCATTATGTCTTATCTGCTGGGGCGCGTGATCGTTGTAGACCAGATTGACCATGCGGTGTCGTTAGCAAGGGATTTTCATTACTCTTTGCATATCGTTACGCTGGAAGGCGAACATCTAAGCCCTGGCGGCTCAATTTCCGGCGGCGCGTTTCGAAATAACAGCAACCTGCTGGGGCGCAAGCGCGAAATGGAAGAGCTGCAGTCGCAGCTAGCAAAGCTGTCGGACAAGCGTAAAAAACTCCAGGACGACATCGGCACGCGCCAGTCTGAAATGGGGCGGCTGGGCGTACGGCTGGAAGAAATAAAGGCCGGGCTGCAGGAGGCGGCCGTAGAGCAGAATACGGCGAAAATGAGCTTAGAGGGAGCCCTGGAGAAAAAGCGGGAAGGGGAAAAAGCGATGGAAAGCCTGCAGGCGGAGGCGCGGGAAATAAACTTCGCACAGGAGCAGATCGCAAAAGACAGGGAAAAGGTCGCCGCGCAGCTTGCGCAGATATCTGAAAAAGAACAGCAGATCGCGCGGGATACGCAGGCCTCCCAGGACGAACTGAAGCGGCAGGCGGCGTGGGAGCAGCAGGCGGTAGAAGCGTTTTCCCGGATTCAGCTCGACGAGGCGAATTTGGGGCAGCAGACCGGGTTTGTAAAAGAAAACTTGGAGCGGGTAAGAAACGAGCTGCAAAAGCTGGAGGAAGAGCAGCGCCAGATACAAGAAGGCGCGAAAAAAGCGGAAGAAGACGTCGTAAAAGAACAGCAGAATATCGAAGCGCTGAAACTGGAAATCGCGGCGTCCGCAGACAGCCATTCGCAGTTGGAACAAGAGCTGTCTGGCAAGCTGGAACAAAAAGAAGAGATGTCTTTAAAACAAAAGCGTTTTTTCCGAAAACGTGAGGAACTGTCCGAGCAGCAAAGCGCGCTTGACAAAGAGCTGTTCCGTTTAGACAGCCAGAAAGAAAAGCTGGAAGAAGCAAAAGAGACGCAGACAAATTATATGTGGACAGAGTATGAGCTAACCCCCAACCATGCGCGTTCATTCCGCGATGAAACATACGGCGGGCGTTCAAAGATACGCGCACAGATTCATACGGTCAAAGAAGAAATCCGCGGGCTGGGGGACGTCAACGTCAATGCCATTGAAGAATACAAAGAAGTGTCAGAGCGGTATTATTTTATGAAGGGCCAGCACGACGACCTGATCGAAGCGGAAAAGACGCTGCAAGGGATTATCGAAGAGCTTGATACGGGGATGCGCAGGCAGTTTTCTGAGAAATTTGCCCAGATACAGCGTGAATTTGACAAAGCGTTCAAAGATTTGTTCGGCGGAGGCAAGGGCACACTGGAGCTGGTAGCGGACGAAGATATCTTAGAATGCGGCATCCGTATTATTGCGCACCCGCCCGGGAAGAAGCTGCAAAATATGATGCAGCTCTCCGGCGGGGAAAAGGCGTTGACGGCCATCGCGCTGCTGTTTGCAATCCAAAACCTAAAGCCGTCACCGTTCTGCCTTCTGGACGAGATCGAGGCGGCGCTAGACGACAGCAATGTGACGCGTTTTGCGAAATATCTACACAAGCTGACGAAAAACACGCAGTTTATCGTGATTACGCACAGGCGCGGCACCATGGCGGCGGCTGACCGCCTGTACGGGATTACGATGCAGGAAAAAGGGGTGTCTACATTGGTCTCGGTCAGCCTAATTGAAAACGACCTCCAGTGATGGACGCGCCAGTGCACATCAAACCGCTGCTTGGAACGGCGGCGTTGTAACGGAACGGATCAAAATGCCAGTGCACAACAAACCGCCGCCTGGAACGGCGGCGACGTCACGGAACGGATCAAAATGCCAGTGCACAACAAACCGCCGCTTGGAATGGCGGCGATGTCACGGAACGAACCAAACACCGTGCAAATGCGGCACTATGTTATAGAAGGGAATAAAAAGCGCCAGTTTGTAGCAAAAACCCCGCCCAAACGGCGGCATTAATGACGGAATAAAATATTCGCCGTCACAAGAGCAGGCTGACATTGCCATAAAAGAAGTGGGAGCAGGAACATGAGTGAAAAAAAAGGCTTTTTTAAACGGCTAGTAGAAGGGCTGACGAAAACGAGGAACAATATTGTATCCGGTATTGATTCCGTCTTTAGCGGCTTTACAAAAATAGACGACGAGTTTTACGAAGAAATTGAAGAAATCCTTGTTATGGGCGATATCGGCGTAAAAGCGACCGACGCGATCCTTTTTAATTTGAAACAAAAAGTAAAAGCGGAGCGCATCAAAGACCCTGCGGCCTGCAAGGAGCTATTAATCCGCAGCATCAAAGAGCAGATGGAAGTCGGCGAGACTGCCTACCGGTTTGAAAACGAACGTTCGGTCGTACTGCTGATCGGCGTAAACGGCGTCGGGAAGACGACGACCGTAGGAAAGCTGGCCGGCAAACTGAAGGCCCAGGGCAAAAAAGTTGTGCTGGCGGCAGCCGATACGTTCCGTGCGGCGGCAGGCGAACAGCTGAGCGAATGGGCGAACCGGGCGGGCGTAGAGATGATCGGAGGCCAGGAAGGAGCAGACCCCGCGGCCGTCGTATACGACGCGGTAGCCGCTGCCAAGGCCCGCGATGCGGACGTATTGCTATGCGATACCGCGGGCCGGCTGCATAACAAAAAGAACTTGATGGCGGAGCTAAAAAAAATCAACCGGATTTTGGACCGGGAATATCCGGACGTGTACCGGGAGACGCTTGTCGTGCTAGATGCGACAACGGGGCAGAATGCGTTAAACCAAGCAAAGCAG
>CASUON010000172.1 GCA_949457475.1 uncultured Lachnospiraceae bacterium | reverse complement strand
GTGGTGCGGAGCAGGCAGTTCCTTACTCTGATTTCTGTCCGGATGGAGTACTAGAGCGTATTTGAAAAATGCTTTCCGTAAGATGTGCTTCACATTTTGTACCCTAAGGAGCATGCTATGGAGAATCTATTCCAAATTTAGGAGGCATGCCCTGTCTTTTTTCATAAAAATATCTCGAGTTCCTGCAAATTTTTTTCCCAGCCCTTTGCATGAAATTCCCCGATTACTTCCCGGTCTTTTTTCAACTTTAGCGATTCATCCAGCCAAAGTGTATGAAGGCAGCGCTCCCCACGGTACTTTTCCTCATAGTTTTCTTGCAGCCCCGGGGCAGTTGCAGGAAACGACTCTTGCAAGTAGCAGCTCAAAAACAGGTAGAGGCTCTCTTCGTCATCTACCCTAAGCCTTACGACGTCTTTCCGGGAATCGCTGTACCAGGCAATATAATGCGGGCAGCCGGCATCCATCAGGGAAAACGAAATGCTTGCCAAAACCACCAAGTACGCATTGGCATGGTTCTCCTGCTGGCGCGCCCCGGCCCGGTATTCCAGGAAGAACACAACCGGGCAGGCTTTTGGCATACTGTCCTCTTTTACCAGCAGTTCGTCCGCCTTTACACTAAGCTTCCAATGTACGCTTTGGATTTTATCGCCGTTTTGAAACGGGCGGAACCCAAAAGGTTCGCTGCTGTCATATCCCGGGCGAAAATCATCATATACTTCCGCGTCTCCAAAAAAGCTGCGCACAGCCTCCGATAAATGTATGCCGATCTCCTGTATCTGCGGAAATACCTGTACCATGCCGCGGCTGTTTATCTTCTTATCAAAATAGAACAGCCCGGTCAGGTCATAGACCCGGATTTTTTTCAGACGCAGCTCATAGCTCCCATAATTTTGAAATATAGCCGTATAATCATAACTGCCTATGCCCGGCTGCACGGCCCTGCCGCAGAGCCACTTTTTCTTCCTCTTTTTCAAAAAGCGGCTGCCCTGTTCTAGGCAATATTTTAGCTTTGTATAGGGGAAAATGCCGCGGTTTGTTACATAAAACCGCAGGGTCAACGGCATCTTGCACTCCGCAATGGCGATTGGGAGCTGTATGTGCCCCTCCAGCGTATGGATTTGATAGGACAGAAAAAATACCGCAAATATAAGAAATACGCACTGCGCGTACCCGGCAAGCGCCAGCGGCACGCTCAAATACAGCATGGATGTGTAAAACGTAAGCGCGATAACCGCGCACCACCGAATCATACTAAACATCTACCTGTACACCTTCTTACCATGATATTAGCCGCCCCGCCGGCTGGCAGACGTACGGCCGTGCCTGGCATTGCGCCTCCATCTCGCTACAACGAACTGGTTGCAATGCCGGCTGGCAGACGTATGGCCGTGCCTGGCACTGCGAAACTCCCGGCTCGCTACAACTACTTGCCACGGTACGAAACCGGCTGGCTGGTTCTCGATAATACCTCGGCGGCTACTGCCTCCGGCGTAACATGGGTTACGCGCGCTTTTGTATTCAGCCGCAGACGGTGCTTTGCGATATCTACAAACACAGCCGCCACGTCATCCGGTTCCACATATCCCCGGCCCTGCAAAAACGCCCATGCTTTTGCCATCTTTGTAGAGGCAATAGAACCCCGTGGGCTTAGCCCCAGCTCTATATAGGCGTTTTCCCGCGTTGCCTGCGACAGCCTTACAATGTAGTCATATAAGCTGTCATGTATATATACCTGTTCCAAAATTTCCTGCATTTGGAGCAGCTCCCCGGCGTTTACCACGCACTGCACCTGCTCCATGCCGGAACGGATGCTTTTTCCTTTCGCAATCGCTATCTCGCTTTCCTGATCCGGATAGCCCATGCTCATACAGATCATAAAGCGGTCGAGCTGTGCTTCTGGGAGCAGCTGTGTTCCTGCACTCCCTTTTGGATTTTGCGTGGCGACGACTAAAAACGGCTTTGGCACTTCCCGGCTAACACCGTCTACGGTCACCATCCCTTCTTCCATAACTTCCAGCAGGGCGGACTGCGTCTTCGGAGACGTCCGGTTGATCTCATCCGCCAAAAATAGGTTGCACATAACCGTCCCTGGATAATAGACGAATTTTCCAGTCTCTTTTTGATACATATTAAACCCGAGGATATCCGACGGCGTCACGTCCGGCGTAAACTGCACCCGGTTGCATTTTAACGCCATTGCTTTCGAAAACGCAACCGCAAGCGTCGTCTTTCCAACGCCCGGCACGTCCTCAATCAGGATATGCCCGCCTGCCAGGATTGCCGCAAAAGCTTTTTGTATACATTCATCTTTTCCGCTCAGCACTTTTCGTACTTCGCGAATGACAGCCGCCGCCTTTTCATACGTCCCGCTCATCATTCATGCACGGCTCCTACGAGCTCGTTGATATTGCGGACTCCCTCTTCCATCATAAAGTAGCGGATGTCGTTGATAATATCGACGGTCACCGACGGGTTTGTGAAATTTGCTGTCCCTACGCAGACGGCGGAAGCGCCCGCCAAGATCAGTTCCAGCGCGTCTTGCGCGCTGCAAACGCCGCCCATTCCAATAACCGGGATATTTACCGCCTGCGCGGCCTCATAGACCATACGTACGGCAACCGGATGGACTGCTGGCCCGGATAATCCACCGGTCTTGTTGGCAAGCGCAAATTTCCTCGTATGGATATCTATTTTCATGCCAGTAATCGTATTAATCAAAGATACGGCGTCCGCCCCTGCCGCCTCCACTGCTTTTGCCATCTGCGCAATATCTGTGACGTTTGGGCTTAATTTCATAATGACCGGGTGCTTCGCCCGCTTACAGATTTCACCGGTAATATGCGCCGCCATCTTAGCGTCCTGCCCAAACGCAATCCCCCCTTCTTTGACATTTGGACAGGAAATATTAATTTCCAGCATATCCACCGGCTGTTCGTTCAGCCGTTCCACGACTTCCAAATAATCCGATTCCGACCTTCCGCAGACATTGACAATAACCTTTGTATCAAACTGTTTTAAAAACGGCAGGTCACGCTCTATAAATACATCAACGCCTGGGTTCTGCAAGCCGATCGCATTAAGCATCCCCCCATATACTTCCGCAACGCGGGGCGATGGGTTGCCTTCCCAAGGTACGTTTGCCACGCCTTTTGTCACAACGCCGCCCAAACGGTTCAAATCCACGAACTGGGCATATTCCTGCCCGGAACCGAATGTCCCGGAGGCCGTCAGCACCGGGTTGTTGAACGTTATGCCTGCGATCGTTACTTTTGTATTCATCAGATATCCACCTCCTCTGCCGAAAAGACAGGGCCTTCGGTACAAATCCTGGCATTGTTTACATGCGTATGGGAATCTTTATGTACCGTCTTGCAGACGCAGCCCAAACAGGCGCCGACGCCGCATGCCATCCGTTCTTCCAGGGAAATCCAGCATTCTAGCGCATGCTCTTTTGCATAGGCCTTCACGGCCTTTAGCATCGGCATCGGCCCGCAGGCGTAGATCACCTCTGCCGAAAGGCCATGCTCACGTATAGCGTCCAGCACAGTCCCCTTCGTACCCGCAGAGCCGTCCTGCGTAGCGACATAAACGGAGGCCAGTTCTTCAAACTGCTTTTGTAAAAACAATTCCTGCTCCATATCCCGGTAGCCCAGTACGGCCTGCTTCTCCCCATCCAGTTCCTTTAACAGCTGCAGCATAGGCGGGATACCGATACCGCCGCCGATCACAAGCGCCTTTTTATCCCCTACAGGAAACCCGTTTCCGAGCGGGCCGATCAGGTTCAGCGGCATGCCTGTGCCCATCCGGGCAAATTCCGCCGTCCCGCCCCCAGCAACGCGGTATACAATCCGTACTGCCTGGTCTGCACGATCGATTTCACAGATGCTGATTGGCCTTGGCAAAATCCGGCTGCCGTCTTGGCAGTATACGCCAATAAACTGCCCGGCCTTCGCTACAGACGATATTTTATCCGCGTGCAGCCACATGCTGTAAATCCCTTTTGCCAGCTCTTCCTGCTGAATGATTACCGCTTCTTCTTTAAACTTATCCGCCACTGTTTTTACTCCTTTTTATTTTGCCGCCTTCAGCGCGCGGTCAATTTTATTTTGCCGTCTGCAGCGCGCGGTCAATTTTATTTTGCCGCCTGCAGCGCATGGTCAATATCCTGGATCATATCCAGTACCGCCTGCCTGGATGCTTCTGCATAATGCAGCGCCCCAAACCGCGCATACTGCTCCTGCTTGTAGGCTGCAATAATTCCCCTGGACGAATTTACAATCGCGCCCAGCCCGTCTTCGTTAAAATAATGCACCAAGTCTGCGCCCTTGCCGCCCTGCGCGCCATAGCCCGGCACCAGTATATATGTTTTCGGCATGATTTTTCGCAAAACCCTGCCTACCTGCGGATAGGTCGCCCCTACGACTGCGCCGATATAGCTATATGCGCCGCCCATATGCTGCGCCCCCCACTGCGCAACCTTTTCCCCTACGTACTCATATAACGGCCTGCCGTCTATCAGGCGGTCCTGGAACTCGCCGCTGGAAGGGTTGGAAGTCTTCACCAGAATAAACAGCCCCTTGCGTTCTTCCTTACAGACATCTATAAATGGCTGGACGCCGTCTGTACCAAGATATGGGTTAACCGTAGCGAATTCTTCTCCAAAAGCGGACAAGCGGTTATTCCCTACCGCCACATTCCCCAAATGCCCAACTGCATACGCAGCCGATGTAGAGCCGATATCGCCCCGTTTGACATCGCCGATCACAAGCAGACCTTTTTCATGGCAGTAGTCCACGGTTTTTTGAAACGCGGCAACGCCTGGCACCCCAAACTGTTCGTACATAGCGATCTGCGGCTTGACCGCTGGGATCAAGTCATACGTACTATCCACAATCCCTTTATTAAACCGCCAGATCGCATCCGCCGCCCCTTCGAGTGTCTCGCCGTATTCTGTAAACGACGTCTGCAAAATATGATCCGGTATATAGGAGAGCATCGGGTCAAGCCCGACTACGACTGGCGCGTGTGTCTTTTTGATCTTCTCTGTTAATTTGTTTATCATGGCCTACCTCATTAATTTTGCTTTTTCTATACTATTTTTTGCTTTTTCCTGACTTTTTGCTTTTTCTTAGCTTTTTCTATGCGTTTTATTGCCTGTCACGTTTCTTCCGCCTGGTAGATAATCGTGCCGTCCGCAATCGTCATCCGCACGGCCCCGGTCACTTCCCGTCCATGGAACGGCGTGTTCCGGGCTTTGGATGCAAAGCCTGATACGTCGATACGGTATTTCTTTTGCGGGTCAAAGATGACAATATCCGCTATTTTCCCCGGTTCCAAGCTCCCTTTGCCGCAGGAAATAACCTTTGCCGGGTTGTAGCTCATTTTTTCGGCCATCTGCATCGGCGTCAAGTACCCTCCGAGCACCAGTTCTGTATACGTCAACGCCGCCGCCGTCTCCAGTCCGATAATACCAAACGGCGCCATCATTATGGAATCATTTTTCTCTTCTTTTGTATGTGGCGCATGGTCGGTGGAAATAACGTCCATAATGCCGTTTTTCAGCCCTTCGCGCAACGCATCCACATCTTTTTTTGTGCGCAGCGGCGGGTTCATTTTGTAATTCGTATCCCCTGATTCCATATCATCCGACGTCAGTGTAAAATGGTGCGGGCATACTTCCGCCGATACACGTACGCCGCGTTTTTTAGCAAGCTCTACGATTTCCACGCTCCCTTTGGTTGAGCAATGGCACAAATGCAGCTGGGCACCGGTATCGCCGGCAAGCAGCACGTCACGAATGGCAATTGCGTCCTCTACTACGTTTGCAATGCCCGGCAGGCCTTTTTTCTGCGCGTTTTCGTCTTCATTTACAACCCCGCCGTTGACCAGGTTGCTGTCTTCGCAGTGCGCCAGGATCGGGATATCCAGTCTCTTTGTAATCTTCATCGCCTCGCGCAGCAGGTGCGCATTCATGACGGATTTGCCGTCTTCGCTGATAGCAGGGCTTCCCGCGCGTACCATCTGCTCGATATCCGCCAGCGCCGTCCCCGCCATTCCTTTTGTAATCGCCCCTGCCTGGAGGACGTTTACTTTTGTCACATCTTTGGCTTTGTGGTGGACATAGTTTACAACATCTTCGTTATCCACGACAGGCCTTGTGTTCGGCATCGCCACGATCGTCGTATAGCCGCCCCTTGCCGCAGCAGCAGCCCCAGTTTCCACGGTCTCTTTCTGTTCAAACCCAGGGTCACGCAGATGGACATGCAAATCGATAAACCCGGGCATAACAAAACAGCCGGTTGCGTCGACAACCGTTACGGAATCGTCTTTCCGACTGGTTGCGGAAACCTTCGCGCCATCGCATGCATTTGGACTTAGAACGGAACTGCCTTTAGAATCTTCCTGGGAATTTTGATGGGAACTTTCTTGGAAATTTTCCATCAAAATATCCGGCGCCACTTGTACAATCCGCCCGTCTTCCACAAGCACGTCTGCGTTCGCGTCCGTCTGCGTAGCCGGGTCAATGACCCTTCCGTTTTTTATCAATAACTTCATGAAAACTCCTTTCGTTTTTATTGTTTTTGATGTATTGCTTTTATACGATTTCTTTCGTTTTATTGCCTTTATTTTTTGTCAAACATAGTCTGCGAAAGCTTTCAGACATCTGCCGCATCGTTTGTAGCGACAAAATAGCTTTCGTTTGGCAGCTGCCTTGCGGTTTACTCAGCGCTTTTTATCTTGCAGCACCCTACGCAGTTTATCGCTGCCCGCCCCGACCAGCAGTTTCCAGGTACGCGACATTACTTCTTTTTCTTCTTCGGACAGGCCGCGCTGTGCACGGATAATCTCCGAGATGCTTTTCCATTTAAAATGGTATAGGTCGTCTACGCTCTGTACCCCGGCATTTTCCAATGCCTGGAAAATCAGCTCCACAAATTTCCGCCGCTGGGCAAGGTCCATTGCCCCGACCCATGTTTTTAATATTTCATCAATCGCAACGCTCTGTTCTGAGAGCTTGTCCTCATAGACCATGCGCGCACCGCGCACTTCCCAAGACAGCATATCGTGTTGCTTGGTATAATTTTCCGTACTGTGCACAACTTCATAATCAGCGCGGTGCCCAAGCAGCATACCTACAATCGCTCGCTGCGGCAATACGCGTTTGATACGCGGCAGCAGCGTTTGATATGCCGGCATGTTAAGGACTTCCTCATCAAATCCCGGGCCGTCGTTGCTATAAATGCATACGATCCGGTCCCGGATGCCCTCGGTACAAAATACGCCGGCATATACAGCCAGATTCCCTCCTTTGGAGTGCCCGCCAATACGCACCGACTGATGGCTGTCGCACACGGCCTGCTCCAGATAGTCTACCGCTTTTCGCTGCCCCGGCGTCTGTTCCAGGTATGCCATGTTAAAATTTTCACGCCATCCGACGATCGTAGCGTCCGTCCCACTATAAGAAACAAACAGGCTCTGGTCGTCTAACGTTATACTGACCGCACAAAACTGCGACTGCTGCTCTTTGTCGACTTCATTTATATAGGAAGA
>CASUON010000171.1 GCA_949457475.1 uncultured Lachnospiraceae bacterium | reverse complement strand
AGGCGACCGGGAGGGACTTTTTGTTTTCTTCCCCATAGCTGCGGATGGTTTCATCCTCACACCTGCCAAAATCCAAAAGGATGCTTTCTGGGTCTTTGGTGCAGAAAAAAAGCCCCCGGCTGCCATTCCCGCTCTTGGCAAGCGTGACAACAGCATAAACCACCCTTTCTCCCCATAACCGGGTGGGTACTGGGCGCACACCGATCCTCCAATCCCCGGTTTTTGGGGATTCGAGTTCAAAATCTTCCGGCGACAGGCGTTTCCCGTATTTCTTTGGGCGGCCGCGTTTCCCTGTGCGTCCAGGTGGAAGGTCGTACATGGCAGTATCAATCCTGGCATTGCATATGGTGCCAAGGTTGGGGTACTCATTTACAAGGCCTGCAACGCATCCTTTTGGATACCAGCTGTCACAGAGCAGAAACACCTGTCTGCCCGATCCAATGTTATCCATGGCAGGGCGTGCCACCCCGGCAGCAATTTCCAGCTTTGTCTGTGTTTTGTCCCAAAGCTGGCAGCCAAGCGGTACAGGCAGTTACCGCATGGAACCGTCTGCCAAAACCGGAAACGACAGCAGGATGCTCACCATACAGTGCCCGTTTAGATAATTGGATCCGTTATGTGCGGCATGGTCAAAGAGCTTTGGGCAGAGTTCAAATTTTTTGCCATCCTTTTCCACCATGGTGTCATCAATGGAAAGGAACAGCGGCTGTCCAGTTAATGAATCAGGCACTGCCTTTAAAGCTTTGGATAATGTCACGGTTCTCCACGAATCATGGTTCAGCGCATCCGTTTTAAGCGTATAGTAATACGCATTCAGCGATGTATCTGAAAGATTTGAAAGCACATGCCTGTACGCAAAGCGTACAGACCGGAAGATATCCAGCGTTAGCATGGAAACAACAAGCAGGAACAGGTTTTGGGCAGTGGGTTTTGTCGCATTCAAAAAATATTCATTAAAATAACTTTTCAGCCTGTCCAGGACAGAATTTTTCATGTATAATAAGCGGTAGATACAAACCCATCTTCTTTCGTATATTTTTGTTTGATCGCTTAAATTATACTATGAAAAGATGGGTTTGTATTTTTATTTTTGTAAAAAGTTGTAAGCTGGTGTCTATTATTTTTAATAGGTTAAATTTTGAAAGCTGAACTGTTACGATGCGGAACGAACAAATGTTTGTTTAGTATGGACAAATGAAAGTGTATGTGCTATAATATTTTGGATTGTTCGCCTTGACTGTTGAATCATAATGTTGAAATATTTATGATAGAACTTCTTGCATTTGTTTAGGCATATGGAAAAAAGTGATGGAGTTTTTCAAGCTGTCCGCATAGTTTTAGTATATTTGTATAGTCCGAAAAATTGGGAGCGGTGAACGAAATTTGTCCAAAAGCATTTTGGGCAAAAAATAAATACTTGCTCTGGACGAATTGCTGGCGAATAATCGAACTTTTTGACTATAGAATTTGGAGGTGGTTTTTGTGCAGGATGCACAAAATATCTTTAAACTTCACAGCGAATATAAACCGACAGGCGACCAGCCCCAGGCGATAGAAGCTCTTGTAAAAGGTTTCCAGGAAGGCAACCAATTCCAGACTTTACTGGGGGTCACGGGTTCCGGCAAGACATTTACAATGGCGAACGTCATCCAACAATTAAATAAGCCCACTTTGGTAATAGCGCACAATAAAACCTTAGCTGCACAGCTCTATGGTGAGTTCAAGGAATTTTTCCCGGAGAATGCCGTTGAGTATTTTGTGTCCTACTACGACTACTACCAGCCCGAAGCCTACGTGCCATCTTCAGACACCTATATCGCGAAGGATTCCTCAGTAAATGAAGAAATCGACAAGCTGCGCCTTTCCGCAACCGCAGCCCTTTCGGAGCGCCGGGATGTCATTGTTGTTGCCAGTGTGTCGTGCATCTACGGATTGGGCAGCCCGGAAGACTTTTTGGGCATGATGGTATCGTTGCGCCCAGGTATGATGAAAGACCGCGACGATGTGATCCGTGGACTGATCGATATCCAGTATACACGCAATGATGCGGATTTTCACCGCGGTACGTTTCGGGTGCGTGGGGACGTATTGGAAATATTCCCTGCAAATAACAGCGAGCGGGCCGTGCGCGTGGAGTTTTTTGGGGATGAGATCGACCGCATTACGGAAATCGACGTGTTGACTGGGGAAGTCAAGGCTTCTTTGGAGCATATTGGGATTTTTCCGGCGTCGCATTACGTTGTGCCGCAGGAAAAAATTCTCAAGGCATGTGAAAATATAGAAGTGGAGCTGGAAGAACGAATCCGTTATTTCAAGGGAGAGGACAAGCTGCTGGAGGCGCAGCGGATCGCGGAACGTACCAATTTTGATATTGAGATGCTAAAAGAAACCGGTTTTTGCAGCGGGATAGAGAATTATTCCAGGCATTTGGCGGGTATGGAGCCAGGGGCGACGCCACTTACGCTGATGGAGTATTTTAAAGACGATTTCCTGATGATTATTGACGAATCGCATATTACAATCCCGCAGATCCGCGGTATGTACGCCGGGGACCAGTCACGCAAAAGTACGCTAGTCGATTATGGGTTCCGGCTGCCGTCGGCAAAAGACAACCGTCCGCTGAATTTTGAGGAATTTGAATCCAAGATCGACCAGCTATTGTTTGTATCCGCTACGCCGAATGTGTACGAAAAAGAGCACGAGCTGCTGCGTGCGGAGCAGATTATTCGGCCGACCGGCCTGCTGGACCCGGAAATTGAAGTGCGCCCGGTAGACGGACAGATCGACGATCTGATTTCCGAAGTGAATAAAGAGACCGCCCAAAAGCACAAAGTGCTGATTACGACGCTGACGAAACGGATGGCGGAAGATTTGACCTCTTATATGCAGGAAGTAGGCATCCGGGTAAAATATCTGCATTCGGATATCGATACGCTGGAACGCGCGGAGATCATCAGAGACTTGCGCCTGGACGTGTTTGATGTGCTGGTCGGCATCAACTTGCTGCGCGAGGGGCTGGATATCCCGGAAATAACGCTGGTTGCTATCTTGGATGCAGATAAAGAGGGCTTTTTGCGTTCGGAGACGTCGCTGATCCAGACAATCGGACGGGCGGCGCGCAACAGCGAAGGCCACGTATTAATGTATGCGGACAAGATAACGGATTCCATGCGTGTCGCCATTGAAGAGACGAAGCGTCGCCGTAGCTTACAGCAGAAATACAATGAAGAGCACGGCATTACGCCGACGACGATACGTAAATCTGTGCGTGATTTAATTAGTATTTCCAAGAAAGTAGCGGCGGAAGAGCTGAATTTTGCCAAAGATCCAGAATCCATGAACCGCAAGGAACTGGAGAAGCTGGTCGCGCAGGTTAAGAAAAAGATGGATAGCGCGGCAGCGGATTTAAATTTCGAAGCCGCCGCAGACCTGCGTGACCAGATGCTCCATTTAAAAGAAATGCTGCGCGACGCGCAAAAATAACGGAAAGCCAAAAGCAGCCGAATGCGCGATCGAAGCAAGACGTTGCGCGACGCACAAAAATAACGGATAAATAAAAAGAATAATGGCGGATGGCATAAGGGCATAATTATGGAAGGATATTATCACCATGCAGCAATAGGCAGATATACTCACAAGCGATAAAGTTTGCCATATAACTTGAGGCAACAACGCTTGTGGGTTGGCGTTGGTTGGAAAATTTACTGTACACCAGTAAAAAACAGGATAGGAAAGAATAATAGTATGGATAAGGACAGTGCAAGAAAATATATTAAAATACGCGGTGCCAACGAGCATAACCTCAAAAATATCGACCTGGACATTCCACGGGATGAGTTTGTGGTGCTGACCGGGCTAAGCGGTTCCGGGAAGTCCTCGCTGGCGTTTGACACCATTTACGCGGAGGGGCAGCGGCGCTATATGGAATCGCTGTCTTCCTATGCGCGGCAGTTTTTGGGGCAGATGGAAAAGCCGAATGTAGAAAAAATAGAGGGGCTTTCCCCGGCGATTTCCATAGATCAAAAGTCCACAAACCGCAATCCGCGTTCTACGGTAGGCACGGTAACTGAAATATACGATTATTTCCGCTTGCTGTACGCCAGGATTGGGACGCCCCATTGCCCGTGCTGCGGCAGGGAGATTAAGAAACAGTCGGTAGACCAGATGGCGGACCAGATATTGTCATTGCCTGAACGGACAAAAATACAGCTGCTTGCGCCGGTCGTGCGGGGACGCAAAGGGACGCACCAAAAACTGCTGGAGCAGGCAAAGCGCAGCGGGTATGTGCGGGTAGTTGCGGATGGCAGCCAGTATGAGCTGACAGAAGAAATCCCGCTGGAAAAAAACAAAAAGCATAACATCGAGATTGTCGTAGACCGCCTGATTGTAAAAGAAGGCATCCAAAAGAGGCTGGCGGATTCGATCGAAAGCGTACTGGAGCTGGCGGACGGGCTGTTAATGGTGGAAGTGCTCGGGGACGAATCTAGGATCATGCAGTTTTCCGACAGTTTTGCCTGTCCGGACTGCGGCGTCAGCGTGGATGAGATTGAGCCGCGCAGCTTTTCTTTTAACAATCCGTTCGGCGCCTGCCCAGACTGCTTTGGGCTTGGCTACAAAATGGAATTCGACGAAGATTTGATGATCCCGGACAAGTCGCTGAGCATTGCGCAGGGTGCGATCCAGGTAACCGGCTGGCAGTCGTGTACCGACCCTTCCAGCTATACGTACGCGACGTTGCAGGCATTGGCGCAGGACTATCAGTTTGACCTGGATACGCCGTATGAAGATCTGCCGGAAGAAGTAAGGCAGATGCTAATTAACGGCTCCGACCATCCGGTAAAGGTGCATTACCGCGGGATGCGGGGGGGAGGGGTTTATGACGTCCAGTTTGAAGGGCTGATAAAAAATGTAAACCGTAGATACCGTGAGACCGGTTCGGATACGATGAAGCAGCAGTATGAAGAATTTATGCGGGTAACGCCATGTAAACTGTGCGGCGGGCAGCGCCTGAAGAAGGAATCGCTGGCGGTTACTGTAAATGATAAAAATATTTATGAAGTAACGAATATGTCCGTAAAAAATTTGCAGCAGTTTATGGAGCAGCTTTCGCTTACCGACCAGCAGCTGTTGATCGGTAAACAGATTATAAAGGAGATACGCGCGCGGGTAGGGTTTTTGGTAGAAGTAGGGCTGGATTACCTTTCGCTTGGGCGCGCGACCGGTACGCTGTCCGGCGGCGAGGCGCAGCGTATCCGCCTTGCGACGCAGATTGGCTCCGGGCTGGTAGGCGTCGCCTATATTTTGGACGAACCGAGTATTGGGCTGCATCAACGGGATAACAATAAGCTTCTGGCAGCGTTAAAAAGCTTAAAAGACCTGGGCAATACGCTGATCGTAGTAGAGCATGACGAAGATACGATGCGTGCGGCTGATTATATTGTAGATATCGGGCCGAAAGCGGGGGAGCATGGCGGGCAGGTAGTTGCAACGGGTACGGCGGAAGATATTATGAACAATCCGGATTCGATTACCGGGGCATACCTAAGCGGGCGGATCAAAATTCCGGTTCCGGCGCAACGCAAACAGCCGTCTGGATGGCTGACGGTCAAAGGGGCGCAGGAAAACAACCTGAAAAAAATAGATGTAAAAGTGCCGCTTGGGATTATGACTTGCATTACCGGGGTATCCGGTTCCGGAAAAAGTTCGCTGACCAATGAAATTCTGTATAAGGCAATGGCGCGCAAATTAAACCGCGCCCGGTGTATCCCGGGAAAACACAATAAGATACTGGGTTTAGAACAGCTGGACAAGGTTATTGCGATCGACCAGTCGCCGATCGGCCGCACGCCGCGTTCCAACCCGGCGACGTATACCGGCGTGTTTGACATGATCCGCGATTTATTTGCGGCGACGCCCGACGCGAAGGCGAAAGGATATAAAAAAGGCAGGTTTAGTTTTAATGTAAAAGGGGGACGCTGCGAGGCGTGCTCCGGCGACGGGATTTTAAAAATTGAGATGCATTTTTTACCGGATGTGTATGTGCCGTGCGAAGTATGCCAGGGGAAACGCTACAATAGAGAGACGCTGGATGTAAAATATAAAGGTAAAAGCATTTATGACGTTTTGAATATGACCGTCGAAGAAGCGCTTGGCTTTTTTCAAAATATTCCTACGATTGAACGCAAAATTCAAACGCTCTATGATGTAGGGTTGTCCTACATCAAACTGGGGCAGCCGTCTACCGAGCTGTCTGGCGGCGAGGCGCAGCGTATTAAGCTGGCGACGGAGCTGAGCAGGCGCAGTACCGGAAAGACGGTCTACATCCTGGACGAGCCGACGACTGGCCTGCATTTTGCCGACGTGCACAAGCTGGTGGAGATATTGCACCGCCTGTCCGCAGGCGGCAATACCGTCATAGTCATTGAACACAACCTGGACGTAATTAAGACCGCTGATTATATCATAGATATGGGGCCAGAAGGCGGGGACGGCGGCGGGACGGTGATCGCGCAGGGCACGCCGGAGGAAGTTGCCCAAGTGCCGGAATCGTATACCGGGCTGTTTGTAAAGAGGTATCTGGAAGACTGTGACGGAAAGGAATGATGTGGTACGCTTTTGACCGTGTTGTGAGTGAACGGTCTATTCGTGACATAAAAATGACTATTCGGGACATTCCATCTTGGTTCTTTTTGCGGTTGGGCCGATATATTTTGTAAGGCCGTTCATATGGAAATGACAGCAATTCTTACAAGGATGTAGATAAATTAATACATTTGGAAGACAGGAGGAACCAATTCATGAGGATTACGACATCAATGCTGAATGAGACAGCCAAAAAGACCGGCATACCGATCAACCAGAATAACCTGCTTAGTTATTTGAATAACGATGAGGGCGTAAGCGATAATACGCTGCTGGACGCGTTAAATAAAAATAACAAAGTATCCAGCAAGGCGACGGAGAACTATAAAAAGCTGGAAAAATCTGCTGACCGTTTAAAAGACGCAGCACAAAAGCTGACGGCCGACGGGGAACAGTCGCTGTATGATAAGATCAGAAACAGCGAAGAAGCGGATAAGCCAAAGCACCAGGAGGAGCTGTATTCCGGTATTGGCAGTTTTTTAGAACAGTATAACGCGACACTGTCGGAGCTGGATAAAAACGCGGGCCCGATGAATTCCTATTATAAGCAGATGTTAAAAGACACTGCGAAAGAAAACAGCAAGGCGCTGGAAGACTTGGGCGTTACAGCCGATGAAGACGGGCGGCTGTCGCTGGATATGGAAAAGCTGAAAAATGCCTCGGTAGATGATATAGAAAAAGTGTTTGGAAAAACAGGTACGTTTGCCGTAAAATCATCGATACTCGCTGAGCGTATTTCAGATAACGCGCAGGTAAACGCAGAAAGCTATTCCAGCCAGTACAGCGCGTTTGGCAGTTTGCAGTCGCAGATAGCCAGCAAATTTGATTTTTGGGGCTAGTACTCCATCCCAGACAGAAATCAGAGTAAGGAACTGGCTGCTTTGCACCACTGCGTCGTTAAAATTTCTAGTCGATGGAGCCACATCGCCGTCGAAATTTTGCCTAGCATTGGTACGAACCAGACAGCTCCTTAC
>CASUON010000170.1 GCA_949457475.1 uncultured Lachnospiraceae bacterium | reverse complement strand
ATATATCCCTGCCGGACGGTTCGGGGCTTGACCTGTGCAAACACATACGCCAGTCGTCAAAGGTGCCGATTATGTTCCTGACCGCAATGGATGAAGAAACGGATATTATTATGGGGCTGGATATCGGTGGGGATGATTACATTACAAAGCCGTTCAAACTGGCGGTGTTTTTATCCAGGGTCCACGCACTGCTGCGCAGGAGTAGCAACTTCAGCCAGCCGGATACGACATTAAGCTCCGGCGGCATTACGGTTCAGCTTTTAAAAAGCGAGGTATATAAGAATAACGAAAAGGTTGAATTAACGGCAAACGAATATAAGCTGCTCTGCCTATTTATGGAAAACCCCGGGCAGGTGCTTTCCCCGGGGCAGATATTGGCGAAACTTTGGGATTGCAGGGAAGATTACGTGGACAGCAATACGCTGACCGTCTATATCCGTCGGCTGCGTACCAAAATTGAAGATGATCCCGGGAAACCGGAACGCATTGTGACTGTGCGCCGTATGGGGTATAAGTGGAATGCAGCGGGGTAGCAGCCGAGAAGGATGAATGAAATGGAATGCCGTGTAGCAGCCGGGAAGGATGAATGAAATGGAATGCCGTATAGCTGCCGGGAAGGATGAATGAAATGGTCGAGAGGAACGTATGAAAATGGAATGCAGTGTTGGCGAGGTGCGTAGGATGATGATAATATTTGCAAACAGGAAAATCAAGGCTTTATTTCGTAAAATAATAGCCTGTACCGCATTGTTTACCCTGGTAGCCGCGATGTCGGCCGACTTTGGCGCGCTGCCGGCCGACTTTGGCGCGCTACCGGCGGCGCCTGTGCCTGCGTTGTGCACCGTTTGTATGGGCGCCGTAATCCTTTTTTTCTGTTATGCGTATTTTAAGGAGCAGAACGAAGTGATGGAAACGGCGGTGGCGCAGATTACGGAGTATATTTCCGGAAACGATGCGGCGCGTATTGCCTGCGACGAGGAAGGGGAAATGTACCGGCTGTTCCATGAGGTCAATTCCCTGGCCGCTATTTTAAATGTCCATGCGCAGCGGGAGCGCAAGTCAAAACAGTTTTTGAAGGATACCCTGTCGGACATTTCCCATCAGTTGAAGACGCCGCTGGCGGCATTGAGCGTCTATAATGGGATTTTACAGGAGGAGGCGGAGGGGATGGCGCAGATCCAGGAGTTTGTCGCGCTGTCCGAAAAGGAGCTGGACCGGATACAGACGCTTGTGCAGAACCTGCTGAAGATTACAAAGCTGGACGCAGGATCGGTTGTCCTGGAGAAAAAGCCGGAAAATGTAGCAGAGATGATGAAGGACGTGGAGCTGCACTTTGCGTACCGGGCTAAGCAGGAACAAAAACGGCTAGATTTGTCCGGGGACGGGGATATCTTGTTATTTTGCGACCGGGACTGGATGCTGGAGGCGTTTCACAATATAGTGAAAAACGCGCTGGACCATACGCAGAGCGGGGACTGCGTGGAAGTCAGGTGGCGAAAATCGGCCCTGGTGGTACAAGTTGAAATACGGGATAACGGGTGCGGCATCCATCCGGAAGACCTGCACCATATTTTCAAGCGGTTTTACCGGAGCCGTTTTGCCAAAGATAAACAGGGCATCGGGCTGGGGCTGCCCCTGGCGAAAATGATTATTGAAGCACATAACGGGACGATCGAAGTTGACAGCGAACCCGGGGAAGGGACCACCTTTGCGATTCATTTTCTGATTCCTACAAAATTGTAGGGTGGAAGTCATGCGACTGTAGGATTTGGATGGTATGCTTGCAGCAGTTCAGGCAGGCCGTTTGTAAGGCGTCTACAGTTCGCCTGGGCAATACAGAAAAATGAAAGAGGTGCTTGTAATATGGATTTACTGGAAGTTCAGTCCATTTCCAAAACGTATGGCAGCGGCGAAGCCGCCGTACACGCGTTAAAGGACGTAAGCTTTTGCGTACCGAAAGGCGAGTATGTGGCGATTGTAGGGGAGTCAGGCTCCGGCAAGAGTACGCTCCTTAATATGATCGGCGCGCTGGACGACCCGACGTCTGGAAGGGTGCTGATCGGCGGCAGAGATGTTTTTGAGATGAAAGAGCGCGAACGGACGATTTTCCGCAGGAGGAACATTGGATTTATTTTCCAGGCGTTTAATTTAATCCCGGAGCTTACGGTGGAGCAAAACATTATTTTCCCGATCCTGCTGGATTACCAGAAGCCGAATTGGAAGTATGTGGAGGAGCTGCTTGGGATCTTAAATTTGAAGGAACGCCGGGGCCATCTGCCAAGCCAGCTATCCGGCGGGCAGCAGCAGCGGGTGGCGATTGGGCGCGCGCTTGTTACACGCCCTTCGCTGCTGTTGGCAGACGAACCGACCGGCAACCTGGATTCGCAAAATACTAGGGAGGTAATCGCACTGCTGAAAAACATGTCGAAAAGATACGCGCAGACGATCATTATGATTACGCATAGCCGGGGGATTGCCCAGACTGCCGACCGGGTACTGCGGGTATCGGACGGCGTTTTGACGGATTTGGGGAGGTGCAGGGAATGAAAAGCTATTTGAGCCTGGTGCCTATATCCGCAAAGGTACGCAAACGGCAGAATCGGATGACGGTTTTGTGTATTATTATATCGGTATTGCTGGTGACTACGATTTTCAGCGTCGTCGACATGGTAATGCGGGGGGAAAGCGCAGGACTGCGGCAAAAACATGGGAACTGGCACATCCGGATAGAGCAAATTGCGCAGGATACAGCCAGGGAGGTCGGCCGGCGGCCGGATGTTGCCGCGATCGGATGGTCGGAGGTGTTTAATCAAGACACGGACCAGCCATATTATATAGAAGGAAAAAAAGCTGCCTTGTATGGCGCCGACGGCGTTTATCTGTCCCAGCTTGTAAACGTGCAAAAAGAAGGGGCGTTTCCGCAAAGCGACCATGAGGTTATGCTTAGCGAAAATGCAAAGATCGCATTTGATGTGCAAGTCGGCAGCCAGGTAACGATACAGACCCCTGCGGGGGATGCTTCTTACACAGTATCTGGATTTGGCTCGGATGATGCGGAATATTACCAGGGGCAGGCCTACCTGGTCGCCGTATATATGACGCGGCCGGCGTTTTCTTCCCTTATGGCGAAAAACGGCGTTGCCGAACACCCGGTATGTTATGTCCAGTTTCAAAATGCCTCAAAGGCGTCCCAGGCCATGGAGGAAATAAAGCGCCAGTACCGCCTGCCAGAAGAAACTATTTCTGAAAATACCGCGGTTATGGGGCTTGCGGGGCAGAGCAGCAACCAATCTATGAAAAATATTTATGGAATAGCAGCAGTTCTATTCGTGCTGGTGCTGCTGGCCGGCACCCTGATGATTTCCGGCAGCATGAACAGCAATATAGCCCAGAGGACAAAATTTTTTGGGATGCTGCGCTGTATTGGCGCAAGCCGCCGGCAGATGATACGGTATGTGCGCCTGGAAGCGTTAAATTGGTGCAAGACGGCAGTGCCGGCAGGGCTGGCTTTGGGAATTGTCATAAGCTGCTGCGTATGCGCGCTGCTGCATTATGGCATTGGCGGCGAATTTGCGGCTACGCCGGTATTTGCCTTAAGCCTGGTCGGTGTGAGCAGCGGCACGCTCGTCGGGGTCGTGACCGTTCTGCTGGCGGCGCAGGCCCCGGCGAAACGTGCGGCCAGGGTTTCCCCGATGGCGGCGGTTTCCGGCAATTCTGACACGGCCCCTTCAAAACGCCGCATATCAAACCCGCGTTTTTGGAAAACGAAAATCAGGACCGAAAACAGTTCAGGAGGAATGAACGAAAGGAGGGCGGGAAGAAAGACAGGCAGGAAGACGGGAAGGAAGATAGAATGGGTGCTTGGCATCCATCATGCAACGGCGTCGAAGAAAAACTGGTTTTTAATGACCGCCAGTTTTTCCCTCAGCATCATACTGCTTTTGTGCTTTTCCGTAGGGCTTGACTTTGTGCGGGGGTTAATTCCAACCATGCGTTCCTGGCAGCCGGATATCGTTTTTAACGGCTATGCAAATGAATTGTGTTTAACGCAGGAGTTCTGCGATGCGGTCCGCGCCGTACCGGGCGTGGAGCATGTGTTTCAAAGCGCATATATGGAGCGCGTCCCGGCGACTTCTTCCAGGCAGGGAATCGACCATGTAAATTTAATCTCGTATAGCGGATATTTATTGGATAGCTCGTCGGAGTGCCTGATGCAAGGGGATTTGTCGCAAATCTACGGGGACAGCGGCAAGGCTATGACCGTATTGAATAAGGATAATCCGCTAAAGGTTGGGGACAGCATACAGATAGCAGGGAAAGAGGTTGAGATCGCCTGCGCTGTATCCGACGGGTTATACCCAAGCGAATACAGCGTGATCTGTTCGCAGGAAACGTTTTCCAGGCTGACAGGGGAGCGCAATTACAGTATACTTGGTTTGCAGCTTTGCAAAGGTGTTACAGATAAAACTATAGATGGAACTATAAATAATGATACATATAAAGCTACAAATAAAACTATAAATAAAACTACAAATAGAACTATAAATAAAACTATAAATGAAACGATTTTGCAGCTAAGCGCTCTTGCGGGCCCTAATGTGATCTTTTCGGACGTACGTAAAAGCAACGAGGAAGATAAAAATACTTATCTGGCGGCAAGATTTGTAATGTACAGTTTTCTAGCGCTGATCGCTATGATTACGATGTTCCATATGATAAATAGCATTTCTATGAGCGCGACGGCACGGATGAAACAGTACGGCGTTATGCGCGCGGTTGGTATGGATGCAAGGCAGCTTACGCGGATGATCGCCGCAGAAGCCTTTACCTATGCCATTTCCGGCCTTGTAGTTGGCTGCGGCGCGGGGGTTGTTATCAGCCGGTTTCTGTACATTAGGCTGGTCACGCGGTATTTTGGGATGTCGTGGAGACTGCCGGCCGCGCTGCTTTCCATAATTCTTGTGTTTGTTGTCGCCTGCGCCGCGGCAGCGGTATACGCGCCGGCAAAAAGGATGCGCAGCATGGCGGTCACAGATACGATCAACGATTTGTGATAGCGTTACGGCAACCTGCCAGGCTATTGGCCTGGCGCAAAAACTAAAAAAGGGGAAATTTTTATGACAAATTCAGAAAGAAGAGACAACGGAATGGTTTATATCGCGGATGAACAGGTATTTGCAGAAATGGCCGCGTGCAAGAAGCTTCTTGCAAAGGTAAACAACACAGACCGCTGGGAATATGAAAAAATTACGCAGGCGGTTAAGCAAGTAATCCCGGATTCCAAAGATATCGTCGTAATCCCTCCGTTTTACTGCGAATACGGAACCCACATTACAACCGGCGAAAATTTTTTTGCGAATTATAACTGCACGCTGATTGATGTGTCAGAAATTAAATTCGGAGATAACTGCCTGCTGGGGCCGAACGTTTCCATTTATACAGCCGGGCATCCCGTCCATCCCGATACAAGGAACAGCGGGTATGAATATGGAAGGAAGGTTGTCGTTGGGGACAACGTATGGATTGGAGGCAGCGTTACGATCGTCCCGGGGGTGCGGATTGGAAACAATGTGGTTATCGGCGCGGGTTCGGTTGTGACTAAGGACGTCCCGGACAATGTGCTTGCGGCCGGAAATCCGGCAAAGGTTATCAGAAAGATCAGTGAAAAGGACAGAAGATACTTTTATAAACAAAATGAGATAGACGATGAGGCATGGGGGGTGATAAACACGCTCTAGTTACTGGCTAAGCGCAATGATAAAAAGGGCATTATGGATAGAAAAAGGGGAAACTGCTACGAATAGCGGTTTCTCTTTTTTGGTTTTTCTGCTTTTTTGTTTGTTTCCCGCGCTGATACATTTCTCAGAGTCTGTATCATTTGGCTATTTGAATCTGCATTTATTGACACGGTATTTATTTGATGATACAATAATTTCGACGAGACAGATGTTTTTGCGAAGTGGAAAAATATATAATGTTACATAACTATATTAATTAAGAAGAAATAAGAGAGAGCAATAGGAAAGATGAGGGGAGAATAAGAGATATGAAGTGACGAAAAGACGAAAGAAACAAAAGTTATGAGAGATATAAGAGATATGAAATAATGAAAAGACGAAAGAGACAAAAACAATGAGAGATATGAAGTAACGGAAAGGCAAAAGAGATGAGAGAACCGAGGCGGCGGGAGCGACGAAGATGACGGAAGCAATGGAAACGACGAGAATGACGAAGGCAATAAAAGCGACGAGAATGACGAAGGCAATAAAAGCAACGAGAATGACGAAGGCAATAAAAGCAACGAGAATGACGAAGGCAATAAAAGCGACGAGAATGACGGAGGCAATAAAAGCAACGAAGGCGATGAAAATGACGGAAGTAGATAAAACGAAGAAAACAAGGAAAATAATGAAAAATATATTAAAAGTGATCGGCATTTTGTTTCTCATTTTTCTGGGGATCGGATTGCTTGTGTACTTTTTTATCCTACAGTACCCTATGCTAAAGAAAGACCCGACTGTGGGAAAGTGGTACCGTGTTACAAGCAGCGAGATGAAAACTTCTAAAGGCGGTAAGTACCGTGCGTTTTTTAAAAAAGGCAGCGAGCGTAAGGTTATGGTATATTTTGCGGGCGGCGGGGTCAGCGTCAACGAAGAAACAGCCCGCGATGACACGTACAATACATCAGAGATTCCTATTGATATGCTGGCGAATGTAACGATGAACATGGGAGGGCTTGCTTCCGATATAGAGGACAGCCCGTTTGAAAACTGGAGCGTGATCTTGTTTCCGTATGCGACCGGGGACTTTCATGCGGGCACGGGGCAGTTCCACTATACAGACCATGACGGCAGGGAGAAGATTCTTTATCACAACGGCTATGTAAACTATACGCAAACGATGCAAAAGGTTATGGAGCTTGCAGGTATCAACGCCCCGGAGGCTGTTGTCGTTACAGGCTACAGCGCAGGCGGTTTTGCCGCGGCCCTTTTATCCGATGATATTTATACAAATTATTTTCCAGACGCAGAGAGTAAAAATGTCCTGGTAGACGCTTCGCTGCTATTGTATGATGACTGGCATACGGTCGCAACGGACGTTTGGCAGACGCCGAAGGAAATATCGGACAAACTGGTCAGCAATAACCTTACGCTGGATTGTCTGTCCGCTTTGCATGAGAAGTACGCAGACGGCATCCACTTGTTATTTGATTGTTCGACTAGGGACGGCGATTTGGCCAAAGTTCAAAATTATTTCGATACGGGCGTGATGGACGTGACAGAAAAAGAAGCGGACATATATCAGCAGATACTAAAAGATACGGTTCCAAAGTTTCAAAAAGCCGGCGTAAGGCTGTTTATCTGGGACGGCGTGGCATGGTATGACGACCCTAGGAATATGACGGCGCATACGATTATCGCAACCCCCGCTGTATGGGTTCCTTTTAAGGCGCAAGGGCAGTCCGTTGCCGGATGGCTTGTCGACGCGATAAACGGCGACCTGAAAGACTATGGGGTTGATCTGGTGGAAAAACAGTATTAGGCTTTTAGTTATTTTCTATGGGGTGGGGATATGCAGAATATACTATAAAAAGAAAAATAATAGGTTGTTATCCGGCAAATCGTGCATATTTTTGTATCCCGGACGCCGGAACCAGGCAGC
>CASUON010000169.1 GCA_949457475.1 uncultured Lachnospiraceae bacterium | reverse complement strand
CTTGCCAGCAATCGCCTTTGCCTTCTTTATTTGGCTCTCTTGCCAGCAATCGCCTTTGCCTTCTTTATTTGGCTCTCTTGCCAGCAATCGCCTCTGCTTTTTTATTTCGAGCTTTTGCCAGCAATCGCCTTTGCTCTTTTCTCCCCGACTTTACCAGCAATCACTTTCGCTTTTTTCTTCCCGGCTTTGCCGCCTGTTTCTTTGACTTTTGTTCAGAGGTATTTACCTGCTTTTTCACCGGCTCAGTTTTTGGCTTTTCTCCGGAAGAATTTACCTGCTTTTTCACCGGCTCAGTTTGACACTTTTCTCCCGCCAAGATTACTTCTGGTTCCTGGGACACTTTCTGCTTTTTTATAATTTCATTGATTGCAATGCCAATGCCAAGCATCGCCCAGTGGATTGGGGACACTCCTACCGTAGAATCATTAGCAATCGAACTTACTAGATACGCGAACGTCGCAAACATCAGCCCTGCCCCGACAATCTCCAGCCCATTTTCATAACCTGCTTTCCAGTATAACTGAAAGCTAGTGGCAAAGTACCAAACATACAATATAAGTACCGCAAGCAGGGCTGGCAGCCCGCTTTGGACGGCAACCTGCAAGTAATAACAGTGTGGTTTTGCATCGATAAAAGCCTGCGACCCTTTATAAGCTTTATCCACATAATCGTCCTGCGGATAAGCCATAGTAAACGTATCCGCGCCATATCCGAATATCAAGCAATTTTTTAACAACGGGATCGTCTTAGACCAGATATCCCCGCGTGCTTCAAATGTCTGTGATAAAAAGTTCTCCGCCACATGCGGCGCATTGTTAACCTTATCCCATCTGCCATATACATTATAATAATAGTAAGAACCGTCCCTTTTTTGAAAATACCAGTCTCTGTAATCCGCTTTTACATTGATCGCAATCTCGTCTTCCAAGTTCACAACCTGAACGGCAAAGTCCGGAAAACGCGCGTCTTGTATTGCATACGTAAACGTTTCGCCATCCAGGGTACTGTTAATCATCTGCTTGTCAGCATCCATAATACTTACATTGATATTGCCCGCGTCATCAATATCATAAGATACATGGAATTCCTGCTGCATGTACGTAATTACGACTTCTTCATCTCCGGTTACAATCTTAGAAATCGGATAAGGCGTCTTTTCCGGCATATTAAACAGGCGGATAAACTTCTGGATAATAATATTATTTCTGGACAAAAACACGGCAAATATCACGGCAGCTGCCGCTGCTGCCGGAATAACCACTTTCCAGGCCTTTAGCATATGCTTAAACAGCATGATAATAGCCAACGCGATCGTCGCTACAAACGCAACAATCCCACTCCGATTGCCGGACGCCAATAAACAAAGCAATGAGGCCGCAATCATAACCAAATATATCACGCGGTATATCCAGTTTTTGTTCTTTATCAATAAGGCGATTTCCACCGGTATCATTAATGCAAAATAAGATGCAACATAGTTTGGATTATACAGCGTCAAAAATACACGCCCCTGCTCGAATATGATACTGAAGCTGTCTAAATCATTCCAGTATTTCGAATCCACAATCAGCTTTTTTACAGCCATAAAAGTAAACGGATCCTTGCCAAACGCCTGCATAACGCCAATAACAAGCATAACGGCTAACCCGACGGTCAGCCACCGCATCACAAAATCTACGTCTTCGATGGTATTAATCAGCTCGTAAGAATAAAACAAGATCACGCAATATCCGAGCAGCACCCATACAGATTCAAACATTTCAGCTACGCCATGGAAACTGAAATACCGATATTGCGAAAAAACCGATGAAAAAAAGGTAAGCACCGCATACGCCAAAACCGGCGCTAACTCATAGCCCCATTTAAACGCTTTTTTCTTTTTTATATACCGCCAAACCAAGATCGCGCACATAATCACTGCAAGTACTGTAATCGCAACAGATTTATAGTACAAAAAGAAATCCTGTTTATCTTCTACCATAGACGTTTCCGGATACCACGAAAACTGCCCCAACCCGGAATTAAAAGAATACAATCGCACAATCAATGGTATCACTGTCATAGCCAAAATGATTGGTATTAAATACAAAGCTGGTTTTTTCTTACTCATGATCCCCTGTTTCCTCTCGTCGTTTCAATTCCCAATCCACGGGCTATTTCTATCCTGCCCGCAAATTCCTAATAAGTAAAAAAACCTCAGCTTCTATCCACTGAGGTTTGAAACTGGCCCACAAGGATTCGAACCTTGAAATGACGGAGTCAGAGTCCGTTGCCTTACCATTTGGCGATGGGCCATTATTCTAATTAACAGGCTTTTCTCTCAACTCACTCATTGACATTTCTCATCTCTTGCCTGTCGACTTCTGTATTATATAACGCCTTTTAAAAAAAATCAAGCCCTTTTTTTAATTTTTTTACAGTATCTTTACCTCTCCCGCAATAACCGCATATTCTACAGCCGCGCCCCAATCCAGCTTTGCTGTCGCGCTCGTCCCTTCCGTAATTGCTTTGACCACCAACTCCTTTTTTTCGCACGGCACTACCGCGTGGACCACCGCTTTTTGGGTATATTCCGTATCTTGCACCGCAATTTTATGCTGCCCTAATAAATATTGTATTTTTCCAAGACCAGTATAATCCGTATCAATGCTAAGCATCTGCCCGGCCTGTTTTTCAATGACCACCGCCCCGGCCAGCCCTTCTTGCACCGCTTTTTGATACGCCCGGACAAGCCCCCCTGTCCCTAACAACGTACCGCCAAAATATCTGGTAACAACCACAGCCGTATTATGGATATTTTCTTTCAGCAATACATCCAGCATCGGCCGGCCGGCCGTCTGGGCCGGCTCCCCGTCGTCTGAACAGCGGGTCAGCTCATGGTTCTTGCCAACCGTAAACGCAGAGCAATTATGGGTGGCGTCCCAGTATTGCTTCTTGATACGGTTTATAAAAGCCACTGCTTCCGCTTCACTTTCCACCGGCTGGACCGTTGCTATAAAACGCGACTTCTTTTCCACAATTTCGCCGTTTCCTTCTTTGTACACTACCTTATAACTTTGCCCTGCCATACATACCTCCCGCCGCACCTTGTGCAGACGCCATCCTAAGCCTTACCGGCCATGCCATATCTTCATCAGCCGTTTTCCATTTTTTACACAAACAATATGGTCTGTTTTCTCTGTCTCCACGGCCTTACCTGCCGTTTCTGTATCTTCATCAGTCGTTTTCTACTTTTACACAAATGTTATGGACTGTTCTCTCCGCCCCCGAAATGTGCCTGTTCTACGTTTGCACCGCCTGGCTCTTCTTGGGGCAGGTCGGTAACCGCTCCTTCCCCTGGTTCTTGGATCGTTCCTTCGCCCGGTTCCTCTCCCGTACCTTCTGAGCTGGTATTTGAATCTGGATCCTCATCCTCACCCGTGCTGGTATCTGGCGGGTCGTCCGTTCCCGTATCTGCCGGCGGCTGTGGATCCGACGCATGCGAATGTACATTACAATAATACCCCAGATTTCCGGTATACAGATACGCCCCGTCCTCCGAATCCGGCGAACCGCCAATAATCTGTATCCTGGACGAAATTGCCCATGACGGGCAATACATCCCTGCAGGCCTGCCGGACGCTGAACATATCTGCACATATGCATGGTGGCTGCATTCTTCTTGCGGCACCGTATTTTCAGCAAAATATTCTGTCTGAACCATACTGCCGCGCGGATCATTTACACATACCCCAGTTTTTACCAGCTGCCCGGATTTTTTACATACCTCCGCAGTAACAATGCCTGATGGCATTGGAAAACCTTTATCTTTTAGCCCTGCATGTATCCTGCTCATCACTGCCCGCCAGATTGCTTTTGAATAAGACGTTTTATCGCCATCCTGCGGGGTATTATCATCATAGCCGCCCCATACCACGCAGCTGTAATAAGGTGAAAACCCGGCAAAAAGTGTGTCTTTATTTTTTGTCGTAGTCCCGGTCTTTCCGGCAAGCGACATTCCCTCGAAATTCACTTGTGTACCGGTTCCCATAGTTACGACATCTTGCATTGCGTTGGTCAATAACCAAGCCGTTGTCTTCTGAACCGCTTCTTTTTTCTGAGGTTGATTATCAATCAGTACGTTTCCATCATGGTCCAAAATTTTCGTATACAAACGGGGCTTGATATAAGTCCCTCCATTTGCAATTGCCGCATATGCTGCTGTAAGCTCCAGGTTTGTTACGCCCTTTGTAATACCGCCCAATGCCATAGCCTCATTACGGTCTTGCTCGTCCATTGTCGTAAATCCAAAACGGTTTACCAAATATTCGTATCCCGTATCAATCCCAATATCAGAAAGCGTTTTCACAGTTACGACATTGATGGAATGGGTAATTGCCTCGCGTAATGTCGTAAAACCGCGGTACCTTTGATCGTAATTTCGCAAAGGCGTCCCATTTTTATACGTATACGGCGCATCGTCTTCTACCGATGCAAGTGTCATTTGCCCGGTATCCAGGGCCGGTGCAAACGCCGCAAGCACTTTAAAGGTCGACCCCGGCTGGCGGACAGAATCCATTGCCCGGTTTAGCGTACGGTTTGCGGTTTTTTCCCCGCGCCCCCCTACGATTGCTTTTACCTCGCCGGTCTTTTGGTCAATAACCGTAAGCGCCACCTGGGGCTGTACCGTATAGGTCACCGATTCCCCATTCTCCGGCACAATATCCCCCTTTTCCATAATATCCTTCTTATACTGTTCAATCGCAGCCTTGGCGGTTTCCTGCGAGTCAAAATTAATCGTATAATCCTTATTTGAAGACTGGTAATAAGCCAGCATGGTCTGCTCGTCATAATAGCGGAATGTCCCATCTTTTTTCTGTACAGTCAGCGTATAAGAAAAAGAAACTTTTGGGTTCGCCGGATAATTTTGCATATTGGCTACTTCTTCATCGCAAATTGCCTGCATGTCCGGATCCTGCGTAGAATAAATGGTCAGCCCCCCATTATACAAGGCGCGGTACGCCTCTGTCTGCGTATATCCAAGCAAATTCATCAAATCGTCAATAACCTGCTCTGTCACAGCATCGTCAAAATAAGAGTTAATGCTGGATTTATCGTCCTGGATTGCGCTGTTCACAGCCTGAATCCTGCTGTAGACGTCATCATTCATTGCTTTTTTATACTGGCTTTTTTTAATCAGCCCCTGTTCCAGCATATCGTGCAATACTTTGTCGCGCCGTTCCGCATTCTTCTCCGGATGTGTAATCGGATTATATCCGCTCGGATTTTTTGTAATCCCGGCAATCACAGCGCATTCGGATAATTTAAGCTCCGAAACGTCTTTTCCAAAATATCTACGCGAAGCAGACTGCACACCAAGGCTATTTTGCCCTAGGTTGACCGTATTGAGATAATTTTCCAAGATCCATTCTTTGGTCGTAATCTTTTCTAATTGTACTGCCAGATACTGCTCCTGGATTTTTCGTTTAAAGCGATCTGCCTGGGATTTTTCAGCCGTCCATCCTGTAAACACATTGTTTTTCAATAGCTGCTGGGTAATCGTACTGGCGCCTTCCGTAAAATGGAACCCCGACGCGATCCCTTTGACGCCGGCGCGCACAATCCCTTTTAAATCAATTCCATTATGCTCAAGAAACCGCGCGTCTTCGACTGCAATAAAAGCATTTTGCAGATTAACCGGGATCTCATCAATCGTCACGTAGATTCGGTTAGAACCCGATGCTACCAGAGTAGCCGTCGTATTCCCTTTCGCATCCAGAATAGTCGACAGATAGCCGGTCGGCGATGCATCGATATCCTCTATGCTTGGCGAAGAATCCAGGATGCCATTATACATCCCATATGCTACGCTCCCCACACAGACGACAGCTGCAAACACCCCAACCAGCACCAGCTCGCAGATAATAGACACAAGCCTGTTTTTTGCCTTTCTTTTTTTGGATGTCAGTTCCTTACACCGCCTACGGGTGCCTTCCTTTCCAAAATTCATGTAAGCCCTCCTGCATACAGCTTTGCGGTACGCCACGCAAAGCTCTATTACTGCCCATTCATCTGGACCTTCCCTTATCATTTTATCCAATTACCAAATAATGATTAATTCCGTGAAGTTTTACTATAATATAACAGAAATGTAACTTTTTTGCAATAAATTAGATACATTTCTAATGCCCGTTTACAACCAGTTCTTCATAAAGTATTTCATAAAATATACTTTACACTTTATTACACATAAAATTTCATTGGGAATTAGTCACAAAAGAAAAAATTATGAAAATTATTGAACACTTAGAATACAAGATGACACGGCAAACTGTTTCACTTGTCATGAATAAAAAAAACCCTTGAAAGCACTGGACGATCAAGGGTTCTACTGATTTCTTTCATTATCTTGCGATTATCTCTTGCTAAACTGAGGTGCACGGCGTGCCGCTTTGAGGCCGTATTTCTTCCTTTCTTTCATACGTGGATCACGGGTTAAATAACCAGCGCTCTTTAGCGTAGGACGATATTCTGCGTCGGCTTCCAATAAAGCCCTCGCAACCCCATGACGGATAGCGCCAGCCTGGCCAGTATAGCCGCCGCCTTTTACATTAACCAGAACATCAAACTTATCTACCGTACCTGTAGCTACCAACGGTTGGCGAACAATTACTTTCAAAGTTTCCAGTCCAAGATAATCGTCGATATCCCTCTTATTTATTGTTATTTTACCTGTCCCTGGTGTCAAATATACCCTGGCAACAGAACTTTTTCTTCTTCCGGTTCCATAATATCTTGCATTAGCCACTGTAATTTACCTCCTTATTAAAATGTTAACACTTCTGGTTTTTGAGCTGCATGGACGTGATCCGGGCCAGTATATACAAATAATTTTTTATACATCTGCCTTCCTAACGGCCCCTTCGGGAGCATGCCTCTTACTGCATGTTCAACTACTCTTTCCGGATGCTTTGCTAACATTTCCTTTAATGTGGTTTCTTTCATGCCACCAACATATTCGGAGTGTCTATAATAAATTTTCTGATTCAACTTCTTACCAGTTACTTTAACTTTTTCTGCATTCACTACAATTACATAATCTCCAGTATCCATATGTGGAGTAAAAATAGGCTTGTTTTTGCCCCGTAATACTTTAGCAATTTCTGATGATAAACGACCTAATGTCATTCCTGCTGCATCTACAACATACCATTTCCTTTGAATGGTAGCTGGACTTGCCATAAATGTTTTCATTGGTTTTCCTCCTTAAAAATTTAATATGAATTCCGAAAACCCAGCCATGTCCGGAAGCCATGCTTTCTTCCTTCTACGATATAATATATAGATAAAATGACAATCCTCACTCAAAATATATTCGAAAGATTGCATTTTCTCACTACGTCAGACTTAGATATTATAGTCTCTGAATACCGCGTATGTCAAGTTCTTTTTACAAATATTCACAAATTAGGCAATCACATAAAAAAACCGGAATCCCTTGATACTCAAGTATTATTCCGGCTTCATTCACAATAAATTTCACATACTTTACTATACTGTATTACAATGAGACACGGGGGAGTCGAACCCCCGACAACTTGATTAAAAGTCAAGTGCTCTACCAACTGAGCTAGTATCCCATCTTACAAAAGTTTGAATAACAATGCCCAGTTCCGGAATCGAACCAGAGACACGAGGATTTTCAGTCCTCTGCTCT
>CASUON010000168.1 GCA_949457475.1 uncultured Lachnospiraceae bacterium | reverse complement strand
GGTAGCTACGACAGATTTTATGTGTGGTTATACTGCCGTGAATAATTCAGGTTTAATGTTCTACCGGCTTAACAGAAGACCAGTAGGCTTCAATGTCTTTTGCCAGTGTTTCACGGTCAATCTTGCCAGCCAGGTATTCCTGCATATTTGCACCCACCTTGGAATAATGGTCGTCTGGATCGTAATCGTAATTTGGAACAAGCTTTCCAGCGTCTACGTACTCTTTTACCGCATTACCCAGGTCATTTGTACAAGTAACTGTATTATTGGAAAATGCGGAAACCATACCGCAGGTATCTGAAATAAGCGTCTGCCCGTCTTGGGAGTCAACCAGCCAATTCAGAAAATCTGAAGCTGCCTTTCGTTGTTCATCGGTCGTATCCTCGCTGTTGTCTATGTAGAAATATTTCGACCCGCCGCCTACAAGACATCCCGTATAGTCATCTTTTAGATTTTGAGGAACCGGCATAATCCCAATGTTCCCTGTATAATCAAAATCAATAATGTCATTCCATTCCCAGCATCCGCCGAACTGAAATGCAACTTCGCCTTCCGACATCTTCTGATGGACCAGTTCATCCTCCGCTGATATCGGCCCTGAAGCAAATGCGTTATACTTCTTTAAGACATCGAAAGTATCCATCAGCGCATTGAACTTAACGTCATTAATGAGGTCAGCTTTTCCTTCATACAGGGATTTTACAAAACCATCCACATCTTCACGCTCTTCATATACCTGCTGCAGATAATGCGCACCCAAAGACCAGTCCGGTTTGAGGACAGCCGTCGGCGTTTCCATACCGCCTTCCACAAGCCTATCCAAAAAAGTTGTAAACTCATCTAATGTTGTAATTGATTTCGGGTCAAACGTCTCCCCCGTTATTTTTTCAATCGCATCTGCGTTATAAAGCAACCCCCGCGCCTCAATACAAACTGGGAAACCTAAAACCTTATCATCAATGGTAATTGCATAATCTGTTTTGTCTACCCAGTCCTGGCCTTTCAGATCATAGCCATGCTCCACCCCCAAGGAATAAATATCCTTGGCGTCTGTCATGGCAAGCGTGTAAGGTTCATGGGACGCATATTTTACGGAAAGATGCGCAGCCACAGTATCATTCGAATAATATACTTCGATATTAACGTTATGTTCTTCTCCATACTTTGCGGCGGCCTCTTCCAGATACTCCTGAATCTCTGACTTAGAATTGAAAATAGTAAACGTTATTTTTCCATCCTCGTTCCCGGCCTTATCCCCACCTCCGCCGGCGCCGTCAGACGAACTATCCCCTGCACACGCGGCTAGGGAGAACGCCAAGATAAATGTCAAAACCATTGCAGCAACTTTTTTCATACATATTCCTCCTTTTTTAATATACTTTAGAACTTTAAATTCTTTTGTATCCTTCAGTTGCGTTCTGTTGAGTATATTTATACATAAAAGGAGGCGTTTTGTACATGATTTAGTGTGCTGGTACATATAGAATAATGAGCTGCCGCAAAATACCCTTTTTTTAATCCTACCCGAATGCCGCCACGCGCTTTTTTAGCCCTGCCCAAATGCCGTCTCATGCAGTTTAAAAGTTCTGCCCAAATGTCAATACGCGCCTGACTGCTTCGAGCTTTGCCGGGGTCAACATGGCGAAATTGCCGTCGTACGGTACTAAAAACAGCCACATGCAGCTGCAAAACGTCGCAAATGCCCACAGCGACATCCAATAGCTGAACTTCCGTTTGTCCGCGTTCGATAAATCCGCGGCATACAGCCCGATAATCAGAAAACATAAAATGCCCATCAGCCAGTAGATATCCATCCGGTAGCGTTCCATCAAAAACGGCGCCCACATTACATCCGCTGCCGTAATGACTGCCGGCAGCACAAGCAGTACCACGGTAAACCCGGTCAGGTGCCTTTTTTTTATCTTGTCCCGTATTTCTTTCCTGGAAAGGCCAACCAGGGAAACGAGCAGGATCGGAAAATTGACGAACGCCCCGCCGCAGGATATGTACGGAAATTCCTCATCCAGCGGGCTGTAGGAAACAAAATTTTCCGCTAAGCCATTCCAGATTTTTATAAGGTCAAACTGCGCCCACATATCCGTATAGCCGCTTTGGTCCGCCAAAGTCAGCTGATATGGCTGGCCAAATTCAAACGGGCTGCCAAAACGGGCGTAATTATAAGCCATTAACAAAACGGCGACGACCGCATACGGCGAAGCGGCAAACAACAGCTGGCGAAACAGCTGCCAGTTTGGCTTCTTTCCTTTTAGATATACCGCCAGCATTGGCAGCACAAGCAGGTTGGCGAGCGCGATCGGCGGCCGGCAGCCAAACGCCAAGGCGCCGCACAGGCTGCCGCAGAAGGCATAGCCAATGCGCTTTTTTTCCTCTTCTTCGACCCAGACTGCCTTTACGAAAAAAAACAGGCTCCAGATTTCCACGCACAACGCCGATACGATCGCCGTACAATACAGCATCGGCGCGTCCATACTGTACCAGATGCTCATCATGGAAAACGCCGCGGACAACAGCAGGTACATGCCCTTTGTCATCTTGCAAAACTTCTGCGACAGCAGCTGGAACAGCGCAAACACCCCGCATATAAAAACGGCGGCAAAAATCCGCGTCGCCCAAAGCGTATCCAGGCTCATGCCGGTTATCAGCCGCACTGGCAAAAACAGCAAAAATACTGGCACAACTCCAAAATACATATAGTAATGCCCATTGTAAAACGCATGGTCCCAGTGGAAATTGACGCCCGCCTCCCGGCGCGACGCAGGATCATAAGGGTTATCCATTTCCAGCAGCCGCTCGTCCATATCGCCATAGTCCAGGTACAGCCGCCCGTTTAAAATCGCTTCCGCCATATACTCGTACTGCCTGCTATAAGAATTATTCGCTGGGTCTTGAAACGGCGTAAGCTGCATCGGGACCGTACAGGTCAAAATGACAAGCGCGGCGCATAGCGCCGCCAGCCTGCGGTCCACGGCCTGCGTAGCTTCATAATTCTGCCCGTGCAGCTTGTTGCTAAAGCATATCTGGTACAGGCAGAACAAAACAGCGCCCCAAAACAGGCAGCCCGCTATAAAATACTGATCAAACATACTTGGCTCCTTTACATGCCCCTGCGCTTTTGCGGCTGTCTACACACAAATTTCCGCTTTTACGCCAAGCAGTTCTTTATTTTTTTCCAGTATCGGTGCTACCGCATCTTTTAGGAATTTCTCCGTCTGCAGCGGCGCGCGGCCCACATACCGCGCCGGGTCCATGCCTGCTTGCAGCTCTTCGAGTGTTAAATGGAACGCGCTATCCTGCGCGATCAGCTCCAGCAGGTTGTTTTCCATCCCGCGTTTTTTCACGTTTTCACCCGCCTCCATAGACAGTTGGCGGATGCGTTCATGCAGCTCCTGGCGGTTGCCGCCTTTTTTTACGGCGTCCATCATAATGTTTTCCGTAGCCATAAACGGCAGCTCCGCCATCATATGTTTGGTAATGACACGCTCGTATACGACAAGCCCGTCTACGACGTTCAGGCATAAGTCCAAAATGCCGTCCACAGCCAGAAAGCCTTCCGGAATTGACAGCCGCTTATTGGCGGAATCATCCAGCGTCCGCTCAAACCACTGCGTGGCGGAAGTAATCGCCGGATTTAGCGCGTCGACCATCACATACCTTGCCAGCGACGCAATCCGCTCGCTACGCATCGGGTTCCTCTTATATGCCATAGCCGATGAGCCGATCTGGTTTTTCTCAAATGGTTCCTCGACTTCTTTTAAATGCTGCAGCAGGCGGATATCGTTCGACATCTTATGGGCGCTTGCCGCGATCCCCGCAAGGACGTTCGCCACCCTGGTATCTATTTTTCTGGAATACGTCTGCCCGGATACCGGATAGCAGTACGAAAACCCCATCTTTTGGGCAATCATCGGGTCGATCCGGTCGATCGTCTCCTGGTCGCCTTGGAACAGCTCCTGAAAACTGGCCTGCGTCCCGGTCGTACCTTTGGAACCAAGCAGCTTCATGCTATCCAGCACATGTTCGACGTCCTCTAAGTCCAGTAAAAATTCCTGTATCCAAAGCGTGGCGCGTTTGCCTACCGTCGTAGGCTGCGCCGGCTGGAAATGGGTAAACGCCAGCGTCGGCAGTTCTTTGTACGCGTCCGCGAATCTTGCCAGCTCGCTGATTACGTTTAACAATTTCTTGCGCACAAGGCGTAGCGCTTCTGTCATTACGATAATATCGGTATTATCGCCTACATAACAAGAAGTCGCGCCCAGGTGGATAATGCCTGCCGCTTTCGGGCACTGCTGCCCGTATGCATACACGTGGCTCATAACATCATGGCGGACTTCGCGTTCCCGCTCCTTTGCCACATCATAGTTAATATCATCCGCATGGGCTTTTAATTCATCGATCATTTCCTGGGTAATGACCGGCTCGCCGTCCTCGTTTTTCAGCCCCAGCTCCATCTCCGTCTGCGCCAATGCAATCCAAAGCTGCCTCCAGGTACGGAACTTTTTATCCTGCGAAAAAATATACTGCATCTCTTTGCTGGCATACCGTTCCGACAGGGGGCTTGTATATCTGTCTGTCGCCATAATGGTTCGAGCCTCCCTTGCTCTTTATGTGAATATCCATAAACTATTTCATTTACACCAGTATACAACTTTTCTGATTTTAGGATATCTTTGTAAAAATCCAATCCAAGAACTTGTAAACTGGTGTCATTTATATTATTTTGTACTTATATTTCTACATTTTCCGATATCCTTATCGACCGTTCTCAACATCTTTACCTGCAGGCCTATACGCCTGCACCTGCGGTTTTTTCCGCGTCCTTGTCAAAATAGTCGCCACGGATGTCCCCTTTCGGAGGTTCCAATGGATACTGCCCGGTAAAACACCCTTTGCAGATGCCCAGCCCGCCGACCATTTCTTCCAATCGCTCCGCCTTCAGATAAGCAAGGCTGTCGGCGCCGATCAGGTCGCGAATCTCATCGATGGTATGGTTGTACGCGATCAGCTGCCTGCGCTCCGGGATATCCGTACCAAAGTAGCATGGCCATAAAAACGGCGGCGAACTGATGCGCACATGCACTTCGGCGGCGCCCGCGTCTTTTAGCATCGACACAATACGGCCGGACGTCGTGCCCCGCACGATCGAATCGTCGATCATAATCACGCGTTTCCCGTTCACAGCCTCTTTGACCGCATTCAGTTTTACGCGCACGCCGTCCGCACGGTAGGACTGCTTGGGCTTGATAAACGTCCTGCCTACATAGCTGTTTTTCATAAACGCAATGCCGTAAGGGATGCCGGATTCCATCGAATAACCGAGCGCCGCGGCGTTTCCAGATTCCGGTACGCCAACGACCAGGTCGGCTTCCACCGGCGAATCCTGCGCGAGGAATTTTCCGGCATTGATCCGGGAACTATAAACGCTCTCGCCGTCGATATGGCTGTCCGGCCTTGCAAAATAAATATATTCAAAAATACACCGCGCCTCCTGCTCTTTTGGCAGGCACAGCCCAGTATGCGACTGGACGCCGTGCTCCGGTGTGATCGTAACAACCTCCCCTGGCGCAACGTCACGGATAAATTCCGCGCCGATCGTCTCCAGCGCGCAGCTTTCAGACGCTAAAATATACGCATTCCCCCGCCGTCCAATGCAAAGCGGCTTAAACCCAAACGGGTCCCTCGCCCCAATCAGTTTGCGCGGGCTCATAACGACCAGCGCGTACGCGCCCTTCATTTTCTGGGCCGCACGCACGACCGCCTCTTCTACCGTCTTTGTATGCAGCCGTTCCCTTGCGATATGGTAGGCAATGACTTCGGTATCAATTGTCGTCTGGAAAATCGCGCCGGTATACTCCAGCTCCTCGCGCAGCTGCGCGGCGTTGATCAGATTTCCATTATGCGCCAGCCCGAGCGTGCCCTTTACATAGTTTAATACCAGCGGCTGCGCATTTTCCCTTACGGAAGCGCCCGCCGTGGAATAACGGACATGCCCGACGCCAATATCGCCTTTTAGTTTCCCTAAATTTTCCGGATTAAATACTTCATTGACCAGCCCCATATCTTTGTAAGAATCTACCTTGCATGTCGACCCTTTGGTGTCGCTGACCGCAATGCCGCAGCTTTCCTGCCCCCTGTGCTGCAATGCAAACAGTCCATAGTAGATGTCCGACGCAACGTCCCTGCCGTCAAAATCATACACGCCCATTACGCCGCATTCTTCATGAAGGCTGTCCATAAACGGATTCCCCTGACCGCTTAAATTCTCAACCATATAAAAATCCTCCAAATAAAAGTCCTTCTAAAATAAAAGTCCTTCTAAAATAAAAGTTCTTCTAATAAAAGTTCTTCTAATAAAAGTTCTTCTAAAAACCTTCTTTCTTTATAAATCTTCTTTTAAATCTTCTTTAAACATCCGTTTACTATTTTTCTTATTGTTCCGAATATCTTAACATTCAAACTATATATTGTATATTTTAATAACCATTTATACAATGTATTGTTTCCCTTTTACTGCTTAAAACGGCCTCCCAGTCAACAGTTCGTACGCTTCTTTGTATTTTGCGGCCGTCTTTTCAACCACTTCTTCCGGCAGCAGGTAGCCGCTGTCCGGATTTTGCTTCAGCCAGTCCCTGACATACTGCTTGTCAAACGAAGGCTGCCCCTGCCCCGGCTGATAGCCTGCGAGCGGCCAGAACCGGGAACTGTCCGGCGTAAGCATCTCGTCGCCCAATACGACCGTCCCGTCTGCGTCTACGCCAAATTCGAACTTGGTGTCCGCGATAATAATATTTCTGGCGCGTGCGTACTGCGCACATTTCTTATATAACCGGATCGTATAATCTTGTATCTGGCCCGCATAGTCCTTCCCTTTGCCAGGGAACCTCTTTTCCAGAATTTCTACACTGTCATCAAAGGTGATATGTTCGTCATGCTCTCCTAAATCCGCTTTTGTCGTAGGCGTATAGACCGGCTCCGGCAGCTGCTCGGATTCTTGCAGACCTTCCGGCAGGCGGATGCCGCAGACCGTTCCGTTTTTCTGATAGCTTTCCCAGCCGCTGCCCGTAATATAACCGCGGACGATGCATTCAATCGGGAGCATCGTCAGTTTTCTACATTTCATGCTCTTGCCCGCGAATTCGTTTGTCTGGAAAAATTCAGGCATATCTTTTACATCGGTAGACAGCATATGGTTTGGTACGATGTCCTTTGTAAAATCAAACCAGAACTCAGACATTTTCGTCAAAACAGACCCTTTATCTGTAATGATATTTTTCAGGATAATATCAAATGCCGATATTCTGTCTGTCGCCACGATAATCAGGCTGTCTCCGTTATCATATACCTGGCGCACTTTCCCTTCTTTGATTGGTTTAAATTCTGTACTCATTTTTGTCCTCCATGTATGAACTCTGTTCTTTGAAACCGGGCGCGGGACGTCTCCCCCCTGCCCGCCGCGCGGGGCGCAACGCTGCGCCGCAGCCCTTTATGTCCGCACCCCCGCGCAATCAAGACGATTATCACATGATACACGTGCATTATAATACATCCGGTTTTTAAAAGCAATAGAAAACCACAAGCGTTTGCGGGCTTCGAAAGCCCTAGCTGCTTTTTACGAGGTGGGGATATGCAAAATATACTATATTTTTGTATCCCGGACGCCGGAACCAGGCAGCAGGCCCGTCCGGATGTTCCG
>CASUON010000167.1 GCA_949457475.1 uncultured Lachnospiraceae bacterium | reverse complement strand
CAACACGAAAAACAACACATGGAACAACTAAAAGCAACACGAAAAACAACACATGAAACAACAAAAAACAGCACATAAAACAACACACAAAACACACAAAAAAGCACATAGAAAGGATAACGAAACATGGAATATACGTATAAGACAAACGGTACCTGCTCCACTCAAATCAAACTGGATATCGACGGCGATATAGTTACAAACGTCTCCTTTACCGGCGGCTGCAACGGCAACCTAAAGGCAATCCCCGCGCTTGTCAATGGCCTGACCGTCGATGAGATCGAGCGCAAACTGTCCGGCATTACCTGCGGCTTTAAACCGACTTCCTGTGGCGACCAGCTCGCCAAAGCCTGCCGGGCTGCTTATGAATCCCAAAAGGCGGGTACGCTTTAGAACGCGGCCGCCCATAAATAAAAAGCAGAGGGCACATCCGTCCTCTGCTTTTTATTTATTCCTTTTAACTATCCGGCGGCCTATTTTGTCCTTATAAATGCGCGGCCGCCCTGGTGCTTTGCCTGCTGTTCTTTTGCAATCAAGATCGCGTTGTTTAAGGAAAGCATTTTTGCATCCAGCTGAGACACAATATCCGAACATTCCCGCAAATCACTGCTGATATAATCCGGCGCATTGCCCTCAAATTTATAATAAATCTTATGTTCCAGGCTTGCCCAAAAATCCATCGCCATTGTACGTATCTGTATCTCTACGCTTGTATTGACGACACGGTCTGACAAAAATATCGGCACGGTCACAAGCATATGATAACTTTTATATCCGCTCTCTTTTGGATGCCTGATATAATCTTTTAGCGATACAACCGTTAAATCATTCTGCCTGCCGATCATATCCGCGATACGGTAAATATCAGATGTAAAAGAGCATACAATGCGTATCCCCGCTATATCATGCACATAACTAACCATATTCTCAATCGATACTTCTTTTCCATAACGTTTCAATTTTTTGCAAATGCTTTCCGGAGACTTTACTCTTGATTTGATGTACTCAATTGGATTATACTGATGGACATATTGAAATTCATCATTAAGTATCTCAAGCTTCGTCCCTACTTCCTTGATCGCCGAGTTGTAGAGAAACATCATCGTCTCCCAACTCTCAATATCTTCGCTCAGCTTTTGTGGTGCATCCATTCAAAACCTCCTAATGCCCCGGAGGCAAATCCACTGGCCTGTCATACCATATGCCCTTTGCATCCTTGTTATGTCATCCTCATTGCCTCCCATGTTATACCAAAATTTGGTCAACTTTTATAGCTTACTATACCAACATTATAGCACATTTTAGCAAAAATGGTTCACTATTTATATAAAAATTAAGAAAATTATACAAATTTTAGAAATGATGCGGCGGGCATTCTCTATTATTCTTCTATGACATGCATTTCCAGATAATCAAAATCAATCGTTTCCACAAAATTGTCGCTGGAAAACCGTGTCTTCGCAAATTTTTTAAATTCCGAAATGTTTGCGTCCAGCCAGATCGGTTTGCCAAGGTCAAATTCATAACAGGCCTGATCCAGCGCATGAAATATTTTATGCGTCCTTGTATCGTCGCTTTCTTCTTTTATTTCCATATCCCGGACCATACGGTTATTTTTCCATTTTTTAAACCAAATACGCAATTTTTTTCTCCTGTCTCTTTTATATACCGTATCCTGCTGCAGGCAGCGCGATCGCCATGAATATCTGGCTCCCCTCAGCGCTAGAGCGTGTATGCCTATACACGAAATCGCGCTTGCTGCGCAGCCTGCATAATCAACGCCCGCGCTGGCGCCTTTGGCGATATGCCTCATACATTAAAATCCCGGCCGCCATCGCGGCGTTCAGCGATTCCACGCGCCCTTCCATTGGGATGCGCAGGTAAGCATCCGCCTGCTTCGCCGTTTCCTCCGTAAGCCCGGCCCCTTCATTTCCGATCAAAAAAGCGCACCCGCCGCAATAATCAAACGCATCATAGTTTCGTTTTCCGTCTAAATGCGCGGCATATACGATTACATGTTGTTTTTTCAATTCCCGTATTGTACCTGGCAGGTCATCCGTTACAAGAAATGGCACGCGGAAAATACTCCCCATCGTTGCCCGGATCGTCTTTGGGGAAAATATATCCACACACGTACGGTCCATCAATACCCCGGTCGCGCCGGCGCCTTCCGCCGTACGAAACATAGTCCCTAAATTGCCCGGGTCTTGAATCCCTTCCAGTATTAAAAGCTGCGTCTTCCCCTGCCGCAGCAAATCTTGCATTCCATAGGCGGGCATACGCGCCATACACATAATGCCCTGAGGCGTTTTTGTATCTGACATCTGGTGAAAAACGGCGTCTGACACTACCTGGTATTCTATGCCTGCCAAGCGCCGGCGGTATTCTTCTTTTTTTAAAAACGCCTCGGAAACATAAGCCGCCAGCCGCTGCGCAGGCGGCACTTCTGTAAACATGCGGATGCCTTCCGTCAAAAAAACGCCTTGCCTGCGGCGTTCGCCGGCGTCCTTTTTCAGCTGTATAATATTTTTTATCTGCGGGTTTGCCCTGCTCGTAATAATCGTACCCATTATATTTATTTCATATCCCCGTAAATATTCCTGTAAAATAAAATGAGCCGGCGTGATCGATACACCAGCCCATTTTTACTATGTCCTGTTCCTACGTCATTTTATTTTTTTCGCGGCTATCGCCATTTGTTCCTTCGTTGCGCACTTTACAGATTTTTGTTTTCGAAACCGCTAAAACGTCAAACCCTTATTTCGACAAGTTGCAGCTGATCTGGTATTCGTAATCGTCAATATTTTTCGTCATTGCCAGCGCTTCGTCGATATCCATATCCATCAATTTGCCGCCACGTTCGCCGACTACCCGGTTGCTCTTGCCCTGGCATAAAATGTCAACCGCATATGCGCCCATCATAGACGCTTTCATCCTGTCTTTGGCTGTTGGCGAGCCCCCGCGCTGCATGTAGCCCAAAATCGTCGCCCGCGTCTCCACGCCCGTCGCCGCTTCGATCCGTTTTGCCATACTTGTGGAATGCCCGATGCCTTCCGCATTAATGATAATATGGTGCTTTTTCCCTAATTTGCGGTTGTTGATAATATTGTTTACTAGCGCCTGTTCATTGTAGTCGTATTTTTCCGGCAGCAGCACGTTTTCCGCGCCGTTTGCCACGCCGCACCACAAAGCGATAAACCCTGCGCCGCGCCCCATAACTTCAATAATGGAACACCGCTCATGGGAAGTCGACGTATCGCGCACTTTGTCGATTGCTTCCATCGCCGTATTTACCGCCGTATCAAAACCGATCGTATAGTCGGTGCAGGCTACGTCCAAATCGATCGTCCCCGGAACGCCGACCGTATTGATGCCAAGTGACGCCAGCTTTTGCGCGCCGCGGAAAGAACCATCGCCCCCAATTACGATAATCCCGTCAATCCCGTGTTTCCTGCATATCTCAGCGCCTTTCTGCTGGCCTTCCGGCGTCGTAAATTCCATACAGCGTGCCGTCTGTAAAATGGTGCCGCCGCGCTGTATAATATCAGATACATCAATCGCCGACATCTCAAATATTTCTTCCTGTAAAAGGCCGGCGTAACCCCGTTTGATCCCCATTACCCTTTTCCCGTTTGTCAATGCTTCACGAACAACCGCGCGAATCGCTGCGTTCATGCCTGGTGCATCGCCACCACTTGTCAATACACCAATTGTACTAATCTCGTTAGCCATGGTTATCCCCTCCTTTGGACATATCTATTTGTTATTTTAATCTCTTTTGCCTCTGTTTGCAAGATTCTTTTCAACAACTTTCACATTATTTTGCCCGATCACGGCAGACAGCGAACGGGCCAGCGGTACAGTCGCGGATACGCGCCAGTTTGGCCCAAGCCGTTTCATCACCCTGCGGTCTGCGATATAGACGACGACGTCGTCCTGCCCGTCTGAAGCGCGCAGCTGCTCCAGCACCCGCGGCTGCTGTTTTTCGTAGCTGTCCATATCCGGAAACTGCATCCACAGCTCCTTATGCGTCTCGTCAAAAGAATACACCTGTTCCAATATCAGCTTGCCGTTTTTTTCTTCTTCTACGCTTGTCCTGCCCCGGATAAAAATCCTTGCTTCGTTTTCAAAATAATTTTTATATTTCTCATAGGCTTTTGGAAAAACAATCACTTCCAGCGTGCCTACCAAATCTTCGATCGTTAAAAATGCCATTACGTCATTATGTTTCGTATATTTGATCGTCCGGTCGACGAGCATCCCCCCTACGGTGACATGTACATTGTCCGCGACCTTTGTCTGCCCGGCCTCGTCGTCGTACAAAAAATCCGTCGTCTGCGCGGTAATATTTTTCATCCACTTCTCCCGGTACTCTTCCAGCGGGTGCCCGCTGACATATACGCCGAGCACTTCTTTTTCAAAGCCAAGCAGCATTTCCTTTTCGAATTCATCTACGTCCGGCATCTGAATCTCAAAATCTTTTTTATCCTCTTCGGATACGAGGTCAAACAACGACATCTGGCCTTTCATACTGTTTTTCTTTTCATGGGCGATACTGTCCATTATTTTCTGGTAAACGAGCATTTTCTGGCGGCGGTTGCCCTCCAGGCAGTCCAGCGCGCCGGATTTAATAAAATTTTCCACCGCGCGCCGGTTTAGCTCAGTCCCGCTTACCCTGCTAATAAAATCTTCCAGGTTGCTAAAGCGGCCGCCACGCCCGCGTTCTTCCAGAATAATCCGGATCAGCGAATTGCCGATGCTTTTAATCGCGGACAGCCCGTAGCGGATGTTCCCCCCGGATACGGAAAACGCGCTTTCCCCTTCGTTAATATCCGGGCTTAATATCTGTATCCCCATACTGCGGCAGGTCTGGATATATTCGGACACTTTGTTGATATTGTCGATTACAGACGTCATCAATGCCGCCATAAATTCTACCGGATAGTAATATTTCAAGTATGCGGTCTGGTAGGAAATGACGGCGTAGGCAGCCGCGTGGGATTTATTAAACGCGTATTTCGCAAAGTCTATCATTTCATCAAATATCCGGTTTGCCACCTGCTCGCTAATGCCGTTTGCGATACATCCGGCAACTTGCTGCTCTTTATTTCCATACACAAAGTTTTTGCGTTCTTCCTGCATCACTTTGCCTTTTTTCTTAGACATCGCCCTTCGCACGAGGTCGCTACGGCCCCATGTATAGCCCGCCAGGTCGCGCACGATCTGCATAACTTGCTCCTGGTAGACGATACACCCATAAGTAGGCGCCAGGATCGGCTCCAGCTGCGGGCAGTCGTACGTAATGGCGTCGTGGTTGTTTTTGCCGCGCACATAGGCCGGGATAAAGTCCATCGGCCCTGGGCGGTACAGCGAAATACCCGCGATAACGTCTTCTAAGCTCTTTGGCTTTAACTCTTTCATGAAATTTTTCATGCCCGCGCTTTCTAACTGGAACACGCCGTCCGTATGCCCGGTTCCAAGGGAGGCAAGCACTTTTTCATCCTCGAAGTCAATATGGTCGATGTCAATTGGGTCGGCCCCGTCTTTTTGCGCCAGCCGTACCGCATTTTTAATGACCGTTAACGTACGAAGCCCTAAGAAATCCATTTTCAAAAGCCCCAGCTCTTCGATCGTCGTCATCGTAAACTGCGTTGTAATCACGCCATCTGTACCGCGGGATAACGGCACATACTCGTCCATCGGCCGCTGGCTGATTACAACCCCGGCCGCATGGGTCGAAGCGTGCCTTGGCAGCCCTTCCAGGCGCATAGACATATCGATCAGTTTTTTTACGCTTTCATCCCCTTCGTAGAGCTTGCGAAGCTCCGGGTTCATATCCAGCGCCTTTTTGATCGTAATGCCCAGTTCCGACGGTATATTTTTGGAAATCGAATCTACAAACGCATACGGCATGTCCATCACCCGCCCGACGTCGCGGATCACGCCGCGGGCCGCCAATGTTCCAAACGTGATAATCTGCGTCACACAGTCCTGCCCGTACTTTTCTACTACATAGTCGATCACTTCCTGGCGGCGTTCAAAGCAAAAATCCACGTCAATATCCGGCATCGACACCCGCTCCGGATTTAAAAAACGTTCAAAAATCAGGTTGTAGCGGATCGGGTCGATATTGGTAATGCCGGTCGTATAGGCGACCAAAGAACCCGCGGCGCTCCCCCTGCCCGGGCCGACCATAATGTCATGCTCCCTGGCAAAGTGGATATAATCCCATACAATTAGAAAATAATCTACATAGCCCATCGTCCGGATGACGTCCAACTCGTATTCCAGGCGGGGCGCCAGTTCCGCCTCCTGCCCCGGGTAGCGCTTCGCCAATCCGTCAAAACAGAGCTTGTTCAAATATTCCCATGCCGTATAGCCTGCCGGGACGTCGTATTTTGGTACCTTCAGATTGCCAAATTCAATTTCTACATGGCAGCGGTCCGCGATTTTTTGCGTATTTTCTAACGCCTCCAGCGCGTACGGAAACAGCGCTTTCATTTCATCTTCGGATTTTACATAGTACTGCCCGCCTTCGTAGCGCATACGGTCTTCGTCTTTCAGCTTTTTCCCAGTCTGGATGCAGAGCAGGATATCGTGCGCTTCTACGTCGTCCGCATACGTATAATGCACGTCGTTGGTCGCCACCAGCCCGATGCCGGTATCCTGGTTTAGGCGCAGCAGCTGCGGATTGACCATTTTCTGCTGCGGCATTCCATGGTCTTGCAGTTCCAGGAAAAAATTGCCCTTTCCAAAACAGGATTCGTATTTTTGCGCGGCTTGCTTTGCCTTTTCATAGCTGCCGCGCTGCAGCTCCCTTTGCACTTCCCCGGCCAGGCAGGCGCTAGTCGCGATAATGCCTTCATGGTACGCCTGCAGCACTTCCATGTCGACGCGTGGCTTGTAATAATAGCCTTCCACAAATCCTTTGGAAACAATTTTGAGCAGGTTGCTATATCCCTGGTTGTTTTCCGCAAGCAGCACAAGGTGGTAATAGCGGTCTTCTCCGCCGGTACGTTCGCGGTCAAACCGGGAACCTGGCGCCACGTATACCTCGCAGCCCAGGATCGGGTTGATGCCGGCGGCCGTCGCCGCTTTATAAAAGTCAATGACGCCGTACATCGCGCCATGGTCGGTAATTGCCGCCGCGTTCATGCCAAGCTCTTTGACGCGGGCGACATATTCGCTTATTTTGTTTGATCCATCCAAGAGGCTGTATTCCGTATGGACATGCAGATGTATAAAAGACATTTAGCTGGCTCCTTTTTTTGCATATGTACCGTTATTTTAGCATATTTCGACGGATGTGGCAACACGGTGGCGCCAAACCGTCATTATCGTTCACCGCATTATCCAATAGCGGTGGCGCCGCAAACCGTAGCTATCCGTCCTGCCCCCTATCGTTTTTTCTGTCGGTATTTGCAACGTATTTTAAAATATTGCCCGGCTGCGTATCCAAGAGCGCGCAGATTTGGTCGAGCGCTTTTGCGCCTACCGGTTTGCCTTCCCTGATATACTGGATCGCACTTTCGCTTAACAGCTTCTCCCTTCTTAGCCTTGTCGTATTATATCCGGCCTTTTTCAATGTTTCCAGCACATTCATTTTATATGCAAGCACTTTTTACACCCCCTCGCCGTTTTTTATATTTTACACGGTATTTCGTTCACTGTCAATTAAAAAGAAAAATCATAGGTTGTTATGCGGAAGTTTTGTGCTACCCGGACGCTGGGGCCAGGCCGCAAGCCCTCCCGGATGTTCCAGCTTCGGGATGT
>CASUON010000166.1 GCA_949457475.1 uncultured Lachnospiraceae bacterium | reverse complement strand
TGAGGTAGGCAATCCGGATGAAGCAATGAAGCATGGAATTGCAATGGTACATCAAGAACTCCAGCCGGTGCCGGCAAGAAGCGTTGCGGAAAACCTTTATTTGGGCAGGTTTCCGACGAGGAACTTTGGCCCGCTAAAGCTGATAGACCATAAGACGATGTACGAGCAGACCGAAAAATGGCTAAAAGAAGTAAAAATGGATTTTGACCCAAAGGCGCAGCTGGGCACGCTGTCCATTGGCCAGATGCAGTCGGTCGAAATTGCGAAGGCCGTGTCCCAACAGGCAAGGGTTGTAATTTTTGACGAGCCTACGTCGTCCCTTTCCGACAACGAGGTAGAAGCATTGTTCCGTATTATGAACGACTTGCGGGACAAGGGCGTATCGATGGTCTATATTTCACATAAAATGGACGAAATCAAACGGATCGCAGACGACATTACCGTTATGCGCGACGGTACGTACGTAGGAACCTGGCCAGCTGCGGAAATGAGCACCGACCAGATTATCGCAAAAATGGTTGGCCGCGAACTGACAAATGTTTATCCGCCAAAGAAGGGCGAGCCGGGCGAAGTGATAATGGAAGTCAAGGGACTTTCTTCTATCCATGAGAAATCGTTTCAGGATGTCAGCTTCACCTTGCGCAAAGGGGAAATCCTTGGCTTTGGGGGCTTGGTAGGGGCGCAGCGGACAGAGCTGATGGAAGGGATTTTTGGCATCCGCGGCGTTTGTTCCGGCCAGATATTTATGCATGGCAGGCAGGTAAAGATTAAACACCCGATCGACGCGATGAACGCAGGCATCGGGCTAATTACCGAAGACCGGCGCGGCAACGGCATTTTTGGCTGTTTGTCGATCAAAGACAACGTAGGCGTATCCGTATATAATAAATATTTAAAAGCAAAATTTGTATTAAACCATAGCAGTATTAACCGTGTAGTAGATGAAAGCATCCAGAAGTTGAGTATCAAAACGCCAAGCATGAAGGAGCACATTGTCAACTTGTCCGGCGGCAACCAGCAGAAAGTAATTGTTTCCAGATGGCTTGCCAATGACCCGGACGTCTTAATTATGGATGAACCGACCAGGGGGATCGATGTAGGCGCAAAGCATGAAATCTATGAGATTATGAACGAGTTAGCCGGACAGGGTAAAGCGATCATTATGATTTCATCGGAAATGTCAGAATTGATCGGCATGTCAGACAGGATTTGCGTGATGTGCAACGGCAAGCTGACTGGCGAAATTGACAAGCAAGAAGATATGACGCAGGCGAAGATCATGAATTATGCAACACAGTTTTAATAGCAGGATGCAGATTATATCCAAGCTTAAATTTCTTCATTTTATTTTTATTTAGATTTAGGCTGAAAAATAATTTAGATTTTATTTAAAATAGGCTGAAATAATAACTTAGGTTGAAATAGAAATTTAGGTTGAAATAGAAATTTAGGTTGAAATAGAGTTTAGATAGTAATAGAAACTTAGGTTGAAATAAAGTTTAGATAGTAATACAGTTTAGATAGATATTTAGATTTAATTTAGAAATTTAGGTTTGGGTAGAGTTTTAGGCTGAAACAGAAATTGGGACAGAAATTGGGACAGAAATTGGGATAGAAATTGAGACAAAAATTGAGATAGAGAGGTGGGGGAGAGATATGGTAAAGACAAATCAACAAAAACTAAAAAACTTTCTGATCAATAATGGCGTCATTATCGTTATGTTTATTCTGGTAATCTATACCGGGTTTACCGCGGACAATTTCTTTACTAGCGGCAACTTGATGAATATTCTGATGAATATGAGCGCCAGGCTGGTTATCGCCCTTGGCATTGCAGGGTGCGTAATTACCGCGGGGTGCGACCTGTCGGCCGGGCGTATGATTGGTTTTGGCGGATGTATCTCAGGCATTTTATTGCAGCGTATCGATTATTCTGGCAAATTTTTTCCAGATATGGAGCCTTTGAACGTATTTGTCGTAGCGCTGATTGTAATGTTTATCTGCGGGGCGTTTGGCTCTGTGACCGGATTTTTCATCGCCTTTTTAAACGTACCGCCATTTATTGCGACGCTGGCGATGATGGAAATCGTATACGGCTTGTGCATGATTTTTACGAAGGCGACCCCAATTGGCGGATATGTAAAAGAATATACAAACGTAGCTAATGGAAAGTTTTTGGGGATTAATTACCTGATCTGGATCGCGCTTATCGTAGCGTTAATTAGCTGGTTTATCTTTAATATGACCCGCCATGGCAAGTATATGTACGCAATCGGCGGCAACCCGCAGGCGGCGGAAGTAGCTGGCGTACCGGTCAAATTGACGCTGGTGTTGATTTATATGAAGGCGGCGGCAATGTACGGGCTGGCAGGGTTTATGCTTGGCGCAAAAGCCGGGGGCGCGTCCGTTGCGCTTGGTTATGGCTATGAAATGGAGGCGATCGCTGCTTGTACGATCGGCGGCGTATCGGTTACCGGCGGGCGTGGCAAAGTCTCGTCCGCAGTCATCGGGGTAGCTGTATTTGAACTGCTCAAAGTAGCGCTGCAGTATCTGGGCGTAGATGCGAACGCACAGTACATAGCGATCGGTATTGTTATCTTTGTAGCAATATCGCTGGATATCAGGAAGTATATTGCAAAGAAATAAAAAGATACGAAAGGCAGATAACCTGTGCATGCCGCGCAGGTTATTTGTGTCATCTAATTGGATTGGTACGGGCGATATGGAAGGCCCTAATGTTGAAAGAGCCAGCGGATGTGTCGTTGTCTGATTGGATTGGAACGGGCGATATGGAATGTTTTTTAAAGATGGCTGGAGCATAAAGGATGGCATGTGACGGCAAAACGGTGGAAAGCAGCGCAAAGAGTAGGAAAGGCAGGTGGGATAATGAGCCGGTATTCTGTATTACTAGTCGATGACGAAGAAGAGGTATGCCAGGTAATTATGAAAAAGCTGGATTGGGAGAGCATGGGGTTTTGTATCGCAGGCTATGCCAGAAACGGGATAGAAGCTTTGGAACTGGCGGAAGAAATACAGGCGGACGTCGTGATGGCCGATATCAAGATGCCTTATATGGATGGGCTGACGCTTTGCCGGAAGTTAAAGGAAATATATCCAAAGATCAAAGTAATTATATTTACGGGGTTCGACGAATTCGAATATGCAAAGGAAGCAATTAAAATTGAAGTAGAAGAATATATTTTAAAGCCGGTGCGCGCCAGAGAACTGCGGGAAGTGTTTGAACGCATCCGCCGCAACTTGGACCAGGAAATGGACGAAAAGCAAAACATTGCGAAATTGCGGGAATACTATATGCAGAGCCTTCCAGTGTTACAGGAAAATTTCTATACATCCCTGCTGGAAGGGCGCATTGCGGGGGATGCGATTGAACAGTATGCCAGGAATTACCAGGTCGACTTGTCCGGGCCGTATTATATTGTCAGTGTATTGCATATCAGCAAGGCGGAGGAAGAAGGCGCGCAGGCGGCGATTGACCCGCTCCTTTTGTCTATGTCGGTAAAAAAACTGGCAGAAGAGCAGTTAGCCGGCATATGGAACAGCAAAGTCGTCACCTATTTGGGCGATAGCGTTGTTATTACGCAGCTGCAAGAAGAAGAGGCGGTCACACGTTTTACCGATACTATGGATAGGCTATGCAAAATGGCCAAGCGGGTTTGCAACGCGTGCGTAACGGCCGGGGTCGGGCATTTATGCAGCAGTCCGCAGCAGCTGTTTGTGTCCTACCAAGGGGCGAAAAATGCAGTGTCCTACCGTGTACTATATGGAAATACGAGGGCGATCAGCATCGCGGAGATGGACCCGCAAGAAAGCGCGGATGCGCCGTGGGAAGAGCCGTATATCCAAAAAATCTTAAAAAAAATAAAAATGGGGGAGATGCAGCCGCTGACCGAGGCAGTTTTGGAATTTACCGCAAAGATTGCGGGCAGCAGGATGTCCCTGCAAAAATACCGGATTCTTATTATGGAGCTGATTACGGAGATTTTCCGATTCGGCGCCAACAACCGGATGAACTTAGAAGAGATATTTGGTACTGACAGCGACGTCTATACACAGGCGATGCAGCTGGAATCCCCAGAGTCGCTTGGCCAGTGGCTTAAAGAAAACTGCCTGAAAATGCAAAATATGGTGCTGCACGAGCGGCAGGATACGACAAAATCTTTTGTGGACAAAGCGATCGAGTATGTGTCGGAGCATTACTCTGACCAGGAGCTTAGCATTGAGGTGATCTGTAAGTACTTAAATGTCAGTGCGGCGTATTTTTCGACTGTATTTAAAAAAGAGACCGGAAAGACGTTTATCAACTACCTAACGGACTACCGAATGGGGAAGGCGGTGGATTTGCTGCTGATGGAAAAAGAAAAGACTTATATCATTGCGCAAAAGGTAGGCTACTCTGACCCGAATTATTTCAGCTATGTATTTAAAAAGCAGTTCGGGATGTCCCCATCAAAATATAAAACAATGAAGCTGGAGCAAAATTGAAGCGGATAAAACAATTCTATGAAACAGTAACCTCATATTTTCGTTCACGCATTGGAAAACGTCTGAAATCCCAGTCTATTCAGATTACGATCTCTGTTTCGTTTACGGTCGTAGCGATGTTTGGCATGGGCATCTTGGGGCTTTCGCTATACAACCAGTTTGCGCGCCGTATGGAGGATATGACAGTCCAAAGTTGTGAGCAGCTGCTAAACCAGACCGCGATCAACCTAGAAACCTATCTGCGCAATATGCGGCGGATTCTGGACGCGATGTACTATAGCGTCATCAAGGACAAAGATTTGGCGGCGGATAATATGGAAACGGAAATGAACCTGTTATACGAGGCCAATAAGGACAATCTTATCAGCATCGCCTGTTACACCAATTATGGGAACCTGGTCGCGGCAGTCCCGGTAGCCACGGAAAAAGAAAACCCGGATATCGTAAACCAGGCGTGGTTTACCGCAGCGGTCGGGCAGATGGAAAATTTGCATTTTTCTACGCCGCATGTACAAAACCTGTTTGACAACACAAGCTACCGCTATTATTGGGTCGTTTCCTTAAGCCGTGCCGTAGAGCTGACAAAACAAGGCCACCCGATGCTCGGCGTCCTGCTCGTCGATATGAATTACAGCAGCATTGAGCAGCTTTTCAACAAAGCGAATACGGACAACCCTTCCGAATACGTCTATTTGATGGACAGCAACGGGGAAATTATCTATCATCCAAAGCAAAAGCTGATCTATACCGACCTGTATAAAGAGAACAACTTGTCGGCCGTCCATTACGAAGACGGCAGCAGGCAGGAAAGTTTCCAGGGGGAGAAACGGCTGGTTACGGTGAAAACGGTCAGCTATACTGGATGGAAAATTGTCAGCGTTGTGCCAATGAGCTCTTTTGATATGGGGATATCCGGCACCCGCCAGTTTGCGTTTTTATTTGTCTCGTTGTCGATGCTGATGATTATGGTGTTAAACCAGCTTGTATCGGCAAAAATCGCGCAGCCGCTACGCCGGCTGAACCGCTCGGTCAGGGAATGGGAATCTGGAAATATGGACCCAGATATTTATGTAGGCGGTTCGCTGGAGGTCGAACATCTCGGCAAGACGCTGCGTTCTGCCGTCAGCCAGCTTAAACAGCTGATGCAGGATATTGTCGTAGAACAGGAAGAAAAGCGCAGGAGCGAGCTGGATGCGCTGCAGTCCCAAATAAACCCCCATTTTTTGTATAATACGCTGGATTCGATTGTGTGGATGATCGAGGGGGAACGGTATGAGGACGCGGTATTTATGATTACCCAGCTGGCAAGCTTGTTCCGCATCAGCTTAAGCAGCGGCAGGACGGTCATCAGCATAAGGGATGAAGTACGGCATGCAAAAAATTACATGAATATCCAAAAAATCCGTTATAAAAATATTTTTCATATGGAGTTTCAGATTGCGGAGGAAATATTGGGCTGTGCCACAGTCAAGCTGATTATCCAGCCGCTGTTGGAAAACGCGATTTATTATGGGATCGAATGTATGGACGGCGACGGGGAGATTACAGTTTCTGGGTACCGAAGCGGTGCGGACGTCTATTTGGAAGTGCGCGATAACGGGCTTGGCATGCCTGAGGAAATGGTAGAATCTTTACTGAAGGAAAACAACAGGGTGCGCGCAAAAGGCTCTGGTGTTGGGTTGATTAATGTGCACACCCGCATTAGGCTCCATTTCGGGGAGCAGTACGGGCTGGAGATCGAAAGCCAGCCGGACGAAGGGACAGTGGCGCGTATACATCTGCCGTTTCTTATATATTCCGAAGAGGACAGAAAATGAGTTGCACTAAAGCAAGGCTGGACGGTAAAAAATTAGAAAAAGGGGCTCCGATATGTCGGGAAAAAAAATTCGGTTTATGATTTGGATACTGGTGCTGTTTGCGGCTATTTTATGGACTTCCTACAGTATGGTAGATACCGGTAATACAAAAGAAACCTACGCGGTTTCTGTTATTGTAAACGACAGCAACCACGATCGTTGGATATCCTTGCGCCAGGGGTTAGAACAGGCGGCGGAGGATTATCATATTGCGCTGAATTACGTTTCTACCGGGAAGTTTGATTATGTAGGCGAACAACTGGCATTGATTGACCGGGAATTAAACAACGGGGCGAAAGGCGTTATCGTGCAGGTGGTTGGGACAAACGGCGTGCGAGAGCTGCTGGCACGGGAGCCGGTAATCCTGCTGGAGTCGGATATTGAACCAGAAGACGTCTTCGCCTATGCAGGGCCGGACAACCGCGGGATGGGAAAGGCGCTTGCAGCGGCGGCAGTGGGGGCGGAGGAAGAAAAACAGATCAAAGAGATCGGCATTTTGTGCGGGAACCAACAGCAGCTAGCCATGCAGCAGCGTTTGCAAGGCTTTCAAGAAGGGGTGGAGGCAAACGGTGTGGAGATTGTATGGATGATCGACGATACAAAAATGAAAAATAAGGGAATAGCAAAACAGTTTGCGTCCTCGCAGGCGCCCGACGCCATTGTGGCCCTTGGGAACGGCGAGACGGAACAGATGGTGGATTATCTGCTCTCACAAGGGCGGGAAGAAAGCGGCTGCCTGCTGTATGGGATCGGCTGTTCGGAAAAAGCGGTATATTACCTAGACAAAGGGCTGATCGATACACTTGTTGTCCCAAATGAATTCAATATGGGCTACCAAGGGATGGAGGCAATGGCAAACCGGCTTTTGTACCATACGTCGGAACCGGCGCGCTTTATTACGGATTATCTGGTCGTAGACCGGGGCAGTTTGTATGACGAAGAAAATCAAAAGGTGCTGTTTCCGCTGGTACAGTAGGCGGGTATTTTATAAAACATAGGAGGTGCAATTGAAAAAGGCAGGAGTATCGTTGGCGCTTGCGGTGTGCTTGTTTGCGGGTATGCTTGTGGGGTGCGTAGACCGTTTGGACGGGGAAGAAACAAAAAATATCAAAATCGGGGTTACTTTATATGACCAGTATGATACATTTGTATCGCAGCTAATGGAAGAATTTAGCGCGTATGCCAGTGAAAAAGAAGAGCAGACGGGGCGGGCTATCAGCGTGGACGTGTATAATGCGGCAGGAAACCAGCTAAACCAAAACAGCCAGGTAGAGAAAATGATTAGCGACGGCTGCAGTGTGGTCTGTGTGAACCTGGTAGACCGGACAGAGCCGTCGTCGATTATCGACCTGGCGGAAAAAAACAATGTGCCGGTTATCTTTTTTAATAGGGAGCTTGTGGAAGAAGATTTAGAACGTTGGGACAGGCTTTATTATGTCGGTGCGAAAGCGG
>CASUON010000165.1 GCA_949457475.1 uncultured Lachnospiraceae bacterium | reverse complement strand
GCTGCCGCACGGGCACGGGTCGTTTGGATATATTTTCTTGGATTCACGCGACTTTGGTTTCTTTACAGCCGTGTCGTCCTTATTGGTGCCGGTTACTTTCGCCACCTCTTCGCGCTCTACCTTTTCCTCAATCCTTACATGATACAGAGCGCGCAACGTATCTTCGCGCATGTTCTGGGTCATGGCGTCAAACATCTCGAATCCCATTAGTTTGTACTCTACCAGCGGGTCGCGCTGCCCATACGCCTGTAATCCAATGCCCTGGCGCAGCTGGTCCATATCGTCCAGATGGTTCATCCACTTGCGGTCGATGACCTTTAACAGGATGACGCGCTCCAGTTCGCGGATCGCTTCTGGTTCCGGAAATTCCGCTTCTTTTTCTTCATATAATTTCACGGCCTGCTCTTTTAGCTTGTGTTTGATCTCACTGGCGTTCTTGCAGTCCGCCACGCTTTCTTCTGTTAGCGGCTCTAATGGAATGACTGGCAGCAGAAGCTGGTTGAGTTCGTTAAAGTCCCACTCTTCCCTGTTCACATCGTCCGACAGGCAGGTATCGACTGTACCTTCCACAAAATCCACAATCATCTTATAAATCGAATCGCGCATGTTGTCCCCGTTTAACACCTTCATACGCTCTTCGTACACGATTTCCCTCTGGTCGTTCATAACCTGGTCATATTCCAGCAGGTTTTTACGGATGCCAAAGTTATTGCCTTCAATCTTTTTCTGCGCTTTTTCAATCGCGTTGGTCAGCATCTTGTGCTGGATTTCTTCGCCTTCCGGGACGCCCATCGCGTTAAAAATATCCATCAGCTTTTCCGAGCCGAACAGGCGCATCAAATCGTCTTCCAGGGAAATATAAAATTTGGATTCCCCTGGGTCCCCTTGCCGCCCGGAACGGCCACGCAGCTGGTTGTCGATACGTCTGGATTCATGCCGCTCAGTACCGATGATCTTAAGCCCGCCCGCGGCCCTGGATTCTTCATCCAGCTTAATATCCGTACCACGCCCGGCCATATTCGTCGCAATCGTTACCGTGCCGTGCTCCCCGGCATGGCTTACAATCTCCGCTTCTAATTCATGGAACTTCGCGTTCAATACCTGGTGCTTGATGCCCCTGCGGCTTAACATCTGGTCGAGCAATTCGGACGTCTCGATCGTTACCGTGCCGACCAGCACTGGCTGCCCTTTCTCATGGCAGGCTTCTACATCGTCGCACACAGCGCGGAACTTCTCTTTCTGCGTCTTATATACGGCGTCTTGATGGTCAATTCGTATGACCGGAAGGTTTGTCGGTATTTCAATTACGTCCATCCCGTAAATATCTCGGAATTCCTGTTCTTCCGTCAAAGCGGTACCGGTCATGCCGGCTTTTTTCTCAAATTTATTAAAAAAGTTCTGGAACGTAATCGTAGCCAACGTCCGGGATTCCCGTTTTACTTTTACATGCTCTTTTGCTTCAATCGCCTGGTGGAGCCCGTCCGAATAGCGGCGCCCCGGCATAATACGGCCCGTAAATTCATCGACGATCAGCACTTCATCGTCTTTTACAACATAGTCCTTATCACGGAACATTAAATTATGCGCCCGTAGCGCCAGTATAATATTATGCTGGATTTCCAGGTTTTCCGCGTCGGCAAGGTTTTCGATCTTAAAAAATTTCTCTACCTTCTTCACGCCGTCCGCAGTCAGGTTTACGACCTTATCCTTTTCATTGACAATGAAATCGCCGTCTTCTTCCTGCTCCACGCCCATAATGGCGTCCATTTTTGTATATTCCCCGTTGCCTTCCCCGCGTTTCATCTGTTTTGCCAGTATATCGCATGCTTCATACAACTTCGTAGACTTCCCGCTCTGGCCAGAAATAATCAGCGGCGTGCGGGCTTCGTCTACAAGGATCGAATCCACTTCGTCCACAATGGCATAATGAAGCCCCCGCTGCACAAGCTGCTCTTTGTAGATGACCATATTGTCCCTAAGGTAGTCAAAACCCAATTCATTATTTGTTACATATGTGATGTCGCACGCATATGCGTCCCGGCGTTCGTCATTTTCCATGGAGTTCAAAATACAGCCAACCTTCAGCCCAAGAAATTCGTGCACCTGCCCCATTTCCGTAGCATCACGCTGCGCCAGGTAATCATTTACTGTTACAATATGCACGCCCTTGCCTTCCAAGGCATTTAAATAAGAAGGCATCGTGGCTACCAGCGTTTTGCCTTCCCCTGTCTTCATCTCCGCAATCCGGCCCTGGTGCAGGATAATCCCGCCGATCAGCTGTACGCGGTACGGCTCTAAACCAAGCACACGCCTTGATGCCTCCCGCACAACCGCAAACGCTTCTACCAAAATATCGTCCATCGTCTCGCCTGATTCCAGGCGCTTTTTAAATTCTGAAGTCTTGCCCTTTAATTCGTCATCCGATAATTCCATCATAGCTGGACGCAGATTTTCAATTTTGTCTACAAGCGGCCTGATCCTTTTCAATTCACGTTCGCTATGAGTGCCAAATAATTTGTCAAATGCTCCCATACAATCTCCCATCATTCTTAGCGTATTTCTTCGTTCATGTTCAGCCCGGAACTTTGCAGAGGCTGTCTGTACGTTGTTTCATTGCTGTAACCACAAAATCGCATATATTATAACACTACTTCGTTATTGAAACAATAGATAATGCAATGAACTATTTGTGAATATTTTATAAACGTGGAAAATAATCTCGTCTGTTCAAGTCGATCAATAATTCCCTAAACAAATAGTTATCTGATTTTTTATATCTATTATTTCCACATTCAGATTAAATAAATTTTTTTAAATTTTTTTCAAAATAATTGTTGACAAACCAATTGTTATTTGATATTATAATCTCAACAAAAAACAAGGAACACCTCAAACAACATAAACATTTCTTAAGCAACGGAAATTCATTTTAGGAAATGGAGAGGGACACGAAAAGGAGGAGATTCCACCAAAAACGAAACGAATCACCCCATAATCTAAGAAACGAGGTATGGTCCAATGTGCAGAGTAGTTTTTACGTAACATATGTCCGGAAAATCTAAGAAAGGAAGGTATCGACCAATGAAAACGTAATTCTGGCCCGGAGATTCCAGCAGAGACGGTTCTGACCGGAAAATAATTGAAAGAGGGGTACGGTCCAATGAAAACCGAAAGCTAGTTCACAACATTCCAGCAGGAAAATTGAACGAATGTGAGGTATGGTCCAATGATTATATAATTCAAACCCAACACTTTACATTATGAAAGAGAGGTACAACCCAATGGACAATTTATATTATGAAAAAGTTTTCAGATTAGTTTCATGATATACATTTAGATACCTTGAACATATCATACGTGAAAAAGTGATCAGAAATTCAGCCGGGAACGTTCATATATGGATTCGGATCAGAACATTCAAGGCAAACAGCGGTGGATAAAATGGACTAATAAGAAAACGTTCATCCACAAAAACATGAATGAAAAATTACAGTGATTATAATAGAAAGGTACGGTACAGACCCATGGACATAACAGAATCATAAGCGCCAGCAATTTAGAAAATAAATTGTTGGCGCTTATTTTATTTTTGAACCTTACCTTAATCTTATGCACGATTTTTTATAATCTTTCTTAACTGAAGAAGCTTTTCTTAACAACGCTTCATGATTCACGGTTTTCGCGTATTTTATTCGCAACATAATACCCCAGGTTTTCTTCCATATGGTTCAAACGGCAGCCATAGAAGTAGCCGCCATTTTTCAGTTCTTTTTTCCAAACCATACGCGCTTCTACCCTAATCACTTCATCATCTTCGTCTTCATCCATACTTTCATCGATAAAATCAATCTGTAGATGTTTCAGTTCATGTTCATCAATTTTTGCATCCGTCTGAATACCAATTCCGTTTACACCCAAATCATGTATGACGATATCCATGCCTTCCGGCAGGTTGGAAACACGCAGCTTGCCCGGCAGGTTTAAAACCACCCTCGGCACCTTGCGCCGGTTTACCCTAACGCTGGATTTCGGCGCGGCAAGCGCATGGTATTCCCTCCCGCTTACCGTGCGGCGCTGTATCTTGCAATTTGTCCATGCCCTAGGCATATCCAGCCCGTCTTCATAAATTGTAATAATTTGCACATTCGGGCTGGAAAAATCGACCACCTGGCCTTCATGCCGAATCAAATGCAGCAATACTACTTCCCCGCGAACATCGGCCACCTGCGCATTCATATCTACCAGAAGCGTTTTGTATTTACAACGGATTGTCACTTTTTGATCCTTTTTCAACTCTGATAATTTCAAACGGCCCACCTCCAAATTATTTTTACTTTCATTCAGCGCAGATACGAGGGCACGGCCCCGTACCTGGCTACTGCAGACGGAACTTATTAACTTCGATATCCAGCTGGTTCGCAATATCCATATTCGAATCCGCCTGGCCTTCAATATCCGTTACGTTTTCATTGATGCTAGAAGACATCTCCGAGATACGGCTGACGCCGCTTGTGCTCTCTTCCACCGACTGGCTCACTGCGTCCATTACCTGGCGGATATGGTCCATATTGCTTTGCAGCTGCTGTGCCTGCGCGCGGAATTCCATCATCATATCATTCACTTTCCCGGATTCTTCGTAATATTCTTCACTCGTTTTTACCAAGTCCGAATATCCTTTCAACGCTGTTTCTTCTACAAACGCCATCATATTGGCGGCTTCTTTTGCCAATGCGTCTACCGCTTTGATTACGATTGTGCTGACGTCTTTGATCTGCTCCGCCGCAGAAGCGGAATCCGAAGCCAGCTTTCCGATCTCATCCGCAACGACTGCAAACCCCCTGCCAACTTCCCCTGCCCGCGCGGCTTCGATACTGGCGTTTAACGCCAACAGGTTCGTCTGGTCGGTAATATTAATAATATTTGCCGTCAACTCGCCAATCTTGCTGACATTTTTGGACTCTTCAATTTTGCTATATACATTATCCGATATTTCCTTTGTACGCTGCTTTGCCATCTGCTGTTCCGCAATGGCGCTAGCCTGGATTTTCTGCGCGCTCTCCTTGATTTCATCTGACAACGCCCCGCCGTCCTGTGCGCGTCCGTTAATCTGTTCAATAAATTCATACACTTCATTAATGGACGTATTGATCCTTCCAATCGCATCCGTTGTCTCATGCATCGTAGCGGTCATTTCTTCCATGGTAGAAGAAACTTCCGAGACATTTGCCTGTGTATTTTTCAGATGGGACACGACGTTTTCTGACGAACCGCTTAATTTCTTGGAATTGTCGGAAATACTGAGCATAATCTGCTTAATATACGCCAGCAAATCATTTACATGGCCTGCGATGGATTCGATCTCATCCCCAGTCTTTATCTGGATTGTCTGCGTCAAGTCGCCGTCGCTGTTTATAATATCATATATTTTATCGTCCACGCTCCACAGGTTTTTGATAATCCTTCCAATAATAAAATTAAAAAAGATAACGGAAATGACAAAGCAGATGACGCCAATTATGACGACTGTGCGCATCGTTTCATTAACCGCCGCAACAATGCCTGATGCGTCATAATCGCACCCCATCGCCCCGACGACTTTCTTTTTATTGTTGTAAATCGGCACGTACACAGAGATGACCGCACCATGTTCTGTATGGTTGATGCTGCTGTCGCGGACTACTTCGCTGTTTTCAAACAGCGGCTTTAAATCCTCATATGGTTTTGCAAACTCCGCCCCAATCGGCTTCGGGTTGTCAGGGTCGATATCTACGCCGTAATATAATTTCTTCCCGTCTGTGCTAAGCGTATACATATATTTCAATGCAGACCCTTCTTTTGTCGCTTTCATAGAATCCGACAGCACATTAAACGCAGATGATTTTTCCGCGCCTGGCGACAAAATCTCAAGTATATCCCCGTTTACGCTGCTTTCCGCCTGTTTGCCAATATACTCCGCAAGCTGCGAGCCGGTCGTAACCATATCGGTCTCTATGCGCGATTTAAATAAGAGCGCCATGCACGTACAGATCACAGCCACTATGACTGCCGTAGGCACCAGCACTTTGGCTCGGATACTAAACTTCCTGGTCTTATGCCTGTAACCGCCGCCCTGCGCTTTTTTCCGGCCGCCGCCCTCCCCGTTTTGATCCCTCATCCTTACATCCTCCCTCCATCATCCTTTGCACAATATAAAAATATTTTATCACATTTTTACAAAAATGTAACCTCTTTCATTATAATTTTTAAATAAATTGTTTACTGCAAACATGCTTTCCGCCTTCTCCAGTCAGGAAGCACCTGCCCAACCAGCTCATAAAAAGCTTTGGAATGATTCGGATGGATAAAATGCGCAAACTCATGGACGACTACATAAACCACCCCGTCCGTCGGCTGTTCAAACAACAGGCTATTAAACGTAATCTTCTGTTTCTGCGGCGTACAAGACCCCCAGCGGGAATTCATTTTCCGTATCTTAATCGTCGGATATGCGACGCCCATTTCCTGGAACGGGGGATAATACTGCCGGCTCAGCTGCCCGCACAAAATACCTGCCTGAATTTTTTGCCAGGATTCATACAACTGCTGCTTATGTACGAAATCATCCGGCGTCAACGTATAAAAATACAGCCGCCCGTCGCGGCAAAAAAGAGCCTCGCCTCGCTGGTTTCTGGAAAAGTATGTGATCACGCCTTTTTGCGCCTGTTCCAGCCATCCCGGCAGCTTACGAGAATCCGCCTGCTCCACTTGCAGCAGCAGCCGTCGGCCAAGGCATGGTACCTGCTCCCCAGTAAGAAACTGCATCGGGTCTACCGCCTGGCTGTCTTGCTGTTTCATTTTTTCAAATGCCTGGAGCAGAAATGGAATTTTAGAACGCACAAAATCATCGATTGCAGCCGCCGGCACATGCCTGCCAGCGGATACAACAACACTACGGTCGCGCCTTACACGCAGATTGATATTTTTCACCTCTTTTCGAATCAACGTATAGGAAATTGTATGCTGCCCCAAGGCGACTTCCCGCACCTGTGTCTCTAGCATCTGTTTTTCCACCATATTGCATATCCCCTTTTTGTATACGTAAATACGCTGGTACTTGCTGGTACTTGCCTGATATAAAGCTAAAATAAACCTAAGAGCACCAGATTTTCAACCATAAGTTATAACCAGAAATCTTATTTGAAACGAAACCTGACGGCCTAAATTCTTACTTCTTTTTCACTACAGTTTTGATTGCATTTTTGCGCAACTTTGATTAAAATAGGAGCGTGTAAAAATACAAAAGAAAGGAGCCCGTTATGAAACTCAAAGGCTTTGTCAGTGAATTCAGAGATTTTATCTCCCGTGGAAACGTTATGGATATGGCGGTCGGCGTACTGATCGGCGGCGCGTTCTCCTCGATTGTCACTTCGCTAACGGAAGATATTATTTCCCCCATCCTCGGCCTGTTCGGAGGCATGAACTTCGATAAGCTTTCCGTAAATATTTTAGGCGAGGTAACGCTGAACTACGGAAAATTTATTACAGCTGTCGTAAATTTTCTGCTGATGGCTTTTATTATCTTTTTAATGTTAAAAGGGCTAAACGCCCTGCAAGCAAAAGCGCTAAAGCTAGCACACGCAGAAAAAGAAGCCGCGCAGGAACTGCCGACCGTAAAGAAATGCCCTTACTGCCAGATGGAAATCCCAATTGCTGCTACACGCTGCGGCCACTGCACTTCCCTCCTAGAAACCGGCGATCTGCAATCTGAGCAGCCGGAACCTAGTACTCCATCCGGACAGAAATTAAAGTAAGGAGCTGTCTGGTTCGTACCAATGCTAGG
>CASUON010000164.1 GCA_949457475.1 uncultured Lachnospiraceae bacterium | reverse complement strand
GCCTGGTTCCGGCGTCCGGGATACAAAAATATTCACGGTTTGCCGGATAACAACCTATTAGTTCTCATTTTTAAGGGATATCTCCACCCCGTGAAAAATAACCCATCATTCCCCATCGTTTGTCCCCCCTATCATACAGCAACAAAGTTCCAGCATAAGATGATTCTCTGATAGTTTCATTAGTATTTTCATTATATTTTCTTTTTGTCAAAGTCAATTAAAAAATCAATACTTATCCGTTACATCTTTACCCTTGTTGATTTTCCTTTACAGGGGTATAATACCCTTGAAGTTACATTTAAAATTACATAAAAAGATACATAGAAAGTTACATAGTTACATAGAAAGTTACATAGAAAGTTACATAGTTACATAGAAAGGCTGGAAAACCATAATGAAAAGCAATCTGACAACCCTATGCTACATCGAAAACGACGGAAACTACCTGATGATGCACAGGACAAAAAAAGAACATGACATTAACAAAGACAAATGGGTCGGCGTAGGCGGGCACTTTGAGGCGAATGAATCCCCGGAAGAATGCCTGCTGCGCGAAGTCAAGGAAGAAACCGGCCTTATGCTGCTAGCTTGGAAACTGCGGGGAATCGTGACTTTTATCTGCGGCGGCTGGCAGACGGAATATATGTTTTTATATACTTCAGACAAGTTTGATGGGACGCTGGCCGATTGCAGCGAAGGGGATCTCCAGTGGGTAGCTAAGTCCGAAGTTTACCGCCTTCCGATTTGGGAAGGGGACAAAATCTTCTTTCGCTTGCTGGAAGAAGATCGCCCGTTTTTTTCACTTAAATTAATTTATCAAAACGATGTATTGCTGGAGGCCGTATTAGACGGTGTAAAACTTTAATTTATTCTGACAAACACGCTTTAAGATTTACCACATAACGTCAACTCACTGGCGCCGTTATCATAAATTATACGATAACGGCGCCAGTGAGCATCCTATTAAAATTTCGCTCCGGCTATGCCGTTTTTACAAATCCCTAATCAAACCCGCCGTCCCACACCGGCATATTGGAAATATAATCCCCTTCTATTGCCGGTACATAATAAATACCGAAATTTTTGAAACCTCCCTGCCGTTCCATTTCTGGCAGTTCCACATAAAAACGGTAATATGGCATATAATATTCTTCCATTTCCAAATTGCGGTATACAAGCTCTGTTTTCACAATATACTGCTCCCCTGGAAATCTATCTGGGGCTGTCGTCATATAATTTCCATTTAACAATAGTTCCTTTGCCTTGGTATCCGTAATAATTGGATAGTTTCCAATTTTTTCTGATAAATTCGGCCGAAACAGCCGTATCATAGAAAGGCCATTTTTTTCTATATAAAATACCGCACGGCGAAAAGCGTAATTTACTATCTGCTCGGCAACGTCCCCCTCTCCTTCGTACAGCCCGATCTCATACCACTGGTTGGATTCTATATCATAACCTCCCCCGGAAATATTTATCTTTGAGTTTTTCATTCCTATTAAATCACGATATATTTTCTCAAAGTATTTCGCTATACGTACAGCTTCTTCATAAGACATTGATCCGCCAGACAGATAACCTTCCGGGAGTGCGACAGGCTGTTCAAAAGCGACCTCCGCAGTCATTGCCTCATCTACTTTTATCCGGATGCCATTTCTTTTTGCCAATACAGCTGTTGGGTCAAAATAGCCTTCCGGCACTTCTTCCCCTGTAGACGCAAACTTTTCTTCCACCTGCCTCCGGCTTTCCGGCGTTGGCGAATCATCGGTAATTTCCAGATTCGCGGCATCTATCGACAACGCCCGTGCAATTTCTAGCAGAAACGCCTTCATCTGGCCAAAGTCGCCGCCAGTCATCTTTCCAGTCGATTTTTTAAAGTGCAAACAGTTTTTATATACGGGCAAGCTGGAAATCTTTAGGCCGCTGTTCCATGGGTTTGCGTTCACCAGTTCATCCGCGTCATGCGCCAGATACCCTTCAAACCCCATCGAACCTCCTATGGAACTTCCAATCGAACTTCCAACAGAACTTCCAATCGAACTTTCTATCAAACTTTCTATCGAATCCACCCGGCTTTGCGGAACACTAAGCATAGGCAGCCCAGCGCTGTCCCCGCCAGTGCTTCCATCCAGTTCCTTATTGTTTCCACCACCTTTTGCCAGCGCCTCATTCATTTCGCCGCCTCCATCCAAGTTTTTATCATTTTCGCTACTTTCAGCTAGCGTGTCATTTGTTCCGGCGCCTTTTACCGGCGCCCCTTCTGTTCCGCTGCTCCCATCCAAGTAAAATCCAGAAAGCCCCTTGGTGCCAGCATACATAACAAGCGCAGCACATGCTGCCGCAGCCGTACATTTCCACCACTTACGTCTTGTATTCCTATGCTTCAGCTGCATTTTCTTACTAGCCCCCTTAACATTGCATCCAGCATCATCCTTCCGGACAGAAGCCCGGTACAGTTCCTCCCGTCTATAGCGGCCTTCCTCCGGCGCGCAGTCAACTTCTTCCCATCCACCGCGGCCTTCCTCCGGCGCGCGGCCAACTTCCTCCCCTCCACCGCGGCCTTCCTCCGGCGCGCGGCCAACTTCTTCCCATCCACCACACCCCTTTTCTGGTACACGTCCTTCTTCCTTTATATAGCATATACCTGCGCGGCTTCGTACCTGCGCAGTCTCCTGGATAAAATTATCATCCAGTAAATTTAACGCATCTATAATTTCCTCCTGCTTCATAAGGCAAACCCCTCCTGTTCCAAATATTGTTTTAACCCCTTGCGCGTACGGTATAGCAGGCTCTTTACTTTTGGCTCGCTCATCTGGTAATAAGCGGCAACTTCCCGGATTGTATCCATGAAATAGTAACGTCCAATAAATGTATTGCGCGCCTGCGGGGTCAATCCGCCTAAATACTGGTTGATTGATTCCGCCAGCAGCTTCAACTCCACATGCTGTTCAATCCCTTTACCGTCCGGTATACATTCTTCCAGATCGGCCAAGGAAACCACATATTCTGAGGGCAGCCGTTTGGCCCTGCCGCGCATGCGATACCTGTCAATGGCCAACTGCCTCGTAATCTTTCCCAAATATGCGGACAGCATGCCCGGGCGGTGCGGCGGAATCGACTTCCAGGCCTTATAATACGTATCGTTTACACATTCTTTGCTGTCCTCCTGGTCTGAAAGCACATGATAAGCGATTTGAAACAAATACCTTCCATATTTTTGCTCTGTTTCCTGCAGCGCATGCTCCTCCCGCTGCCAGTACAGCTGTACAATCTGATCATCCGGCATGATAAAAACCTCCCTTCTAAAAGAGAATTTCATACAAAAATTGTATCCTATACTAAAATAGCCGTCAAAAATCAGAATCCGTTGCAAAGAAAATAAAAAAAAACCGGAACAAACGCTTTTGAATAAAACTTGCCAATCGAGTAGGGAAGGTTACTTCCCCTATTCGCGCGCCGGGTGTCCGTCAGCTTGCTGACATACTTCCTTTGGACGCCCGTGCGCATAAAAAATGCCCGCGGACGTCAGAGTATCTGGCAACTCTGCGCCCGCGGGTATCATTGGGTAGCATTCTATTCATCTAATTTATGTATATAGACACAGTTTGGCGTTTCTACTTTCACCGGTTTTCCATGCATCAGGAAATATTTGCCTTCATAATCAATGGAAAAGACGCCGATCGCATTATTATCATGATTCAGGCACATGAAATGTTTCCCGTCCGGGAATACCGCTACTGCTTTTGGAAATTCCCCGCTGATCCTGGAATTGCACACAAGCGTCAGCATTCCGGTTTCCTGGTCTACCGAAAAGATCAGCACCGCATTAATGCCGGCGTCGGTACAGAACAGATATTTTCCATCTGGTGATACTTCCATGGAAGCTGCGCTGCAAATTTCATTCTCTTTCGGGTCTTTCGTTGTAATCGTCTGGATCATCTCAAATTCCGGGTTGCCGTTATCAAGTACGTGGTATTTATATACATCCACTTCATTTTTTAGCTCGCACAATACGTATGCGAATTTGCCGTTTTTACTGAAACGAATCGCCCGCGGCGCAGAATCAAGCGGGCAGCGCAACATATCGTGGTTGATTAATTTCCCCGCCGAATAATCGATCCGGTAGAGCTTGATATGATCCAGCCCGCCGTCGACGGCGCATAAAAAGTTCTGGTCAGGCGTCACTTTTACACAATGGACATGCGGCCGGGAAGTACGCTGCGCGATACACCGCCCCATCCCTTTGTGGAATACCCCGTCTGCGATCCCAGCGATCGAACCGTCGCCGTTTAGGCGCATCATCGTTACCCGCGCATCATGGTAGCCCGCTACAAACAGGTAACGGTCCATGTCGTCCAGCTCCAAGTAGCAGCCGCGCATGCCGCCGATCCATTCTTTGTTGATCGGCTTTAGGTCCCCGTCCGCCAATATATGGAACGCTTCTACGCCTTCATCCGCAATCGAATATAGAATCCTGCCGTCATGCGATACGATCACATCCGATGAATTACTGATTGGGACCATTTTGCGTTCATTCATGCTGCCGTTTTCTACATCCAGGTCATAGATATGGATGCCTAGGCTGTTCTCATGCGTATAAGTCCCTACATATGCTACATATCTGTCCTTTCCCATCTGTCAATCCTCCTCTTTTCTGCGTAATATATCATACTGTTCAAATGGATTTCCTAAATCCACATATAACACCTGCTTTGGATGAGGCGCGGATTCTACAGGCACCCCTTTCTCATCCCGGATTGCGCGGACAACGACCGATACATTTCTGCCGTCCGGCTTCATAACCTCGGCCTGTTCCCCGACAGAAAACTTATTTCTCTGTTCGATCCGGCAAAAACCGGCTGCATCGCATTCTTCGATGATCCCTAGGTACGTGTAGCCTGTCCGATAAGTACTGTTATCATAAATCTGCGCTTCTTCCGATGGCTTTCCATAAAAGAATCCGGTCGTAAACTGACGGTAAGTACAATTCGCGATCTGTTCCAAATACCATGGCATATGTTCCTCGTACGTATCCCGGGAAATAAAATAATCGTCCAGCGCCTTACGATAAGTCCTCGCGACAGTAGCTACGTATAACGCGGTACGCATACGCCCTTCTATTTTAAAACTGTCTATGCCAGCCTCCACAAGGTCTGGGATATGGCCGATCATACATAAATCTTTGGAGTTGAAAATATAAGTGCCCCGTTCGTTTTCATAAACCGGCATATATTCCCCCGGACGCGTTTCTTCCGAAAGATGGTAATTCCATCGGCACGGATGCGTGCAGGCGCCCTGGTTTGCATCCCGCCCGGTAAAATAATTGCTCAACAGACACCTGCCGGAATAGGCGATGCACATCGCCCCGTGCACAAAAGCTTCAATTTCCATATCCTGCGGGATGTTTGCGCGTATCTGCGCGATTTCCTCCAGCGTTAGCTCCCTGGCGCAGACAACGCGTTTTGCCCCTTGCCCGTACCAAAACCGGCACGTGCCGTAATTGGTATTATTTGCCTGCGTACTGATATGGCGCTCAATTTCCGGACATACTTCCTTTGCAATCGCATACACGCCGGGATCCGAAATAATAAGCGCATCCGGCTGGACGTCCTTTAACGAGGCAAAATACGCACGCACATCTTCCAGGTCGCTGTTATGCGCAAAAATGTTTGCGGTCACATATACTTTGGCATGATGCGCATGTGCAAAGGCAATCCCCTGCGCCATTTCTTCCAATGTAAAATTTTTCGCCTTGGCCCGCAGCCCAAAAGCTTCGCCGCCAATGTATACCGCATTCGCGCCATATACAACAGCGATTTTTAATACTTCCAGGTTATTTGCCGGAATAAGCAGCTCTGGATGCCTCATGTTTGACCCCTTCTATGATTTCGTGTATTTTAAATGTCGTTTTTATTTATCCGTTGCATTTTGCAGCTAACGGTAATCCCGTCCCCTACCGGCAGCACGGTCGTCACAAGCTGGTCGTGGTGTGTCAGCACATACAAATATTTACGCATACGCTTGTGTATCGTCCGGTTACGCCTAATAACGGCATACCTAGATTCGATAATGTCGCCGTCTTGCAAAACATTATCGGATATCAGCATACCGCCGTTTTCCAAAAGGCGCAGTACGTCTGGCAAAAAATGAATATACTGCGCTTTTGCCGCATCCATAAAAATCAAATCATAGGGCCCGCTCAGCCCTTTTAAGACACAAGCGGCGTCCCCTTCCAGCAGCGTAATGCCTTCTTCCATGCCCGCGCGTTTGAAGTTCGCGCGGGCGATTGGGATTCTCGGCCCATAATTTTCAATTGTCGTCAGCACGCCGTCTGTTGGATTATACGTTTTCATAAAAATCGCGGAAAAACCGACCGCAGTGCCAACTTCCAGAATACGCGCCGGCTGCTTTAAAGCCAGCAGCAGCTTCAGGCAAGCCTGCGTCTCTTTGCGGATCACCGGCACGTCTGTCTCCAACGCTTCTTTTTCGATCTGATCTAACAGCTTCGTATTCCCGGTATCCAGCGAATTTATATATGTCACAAACCTCTCATCAACAATCATTGCACTCCGTCGTCCGACTCCTCCGTGTCCTCTTCCCCGCTCATTACCTGCATCATTTCATGCGCCGTCATAGAAGTACTTAGCGTATAGTATCCCGGCACAAGCTTATTGTTGTATTCCGAAAGCTTTAACTGAAATACAAACAGCCATTTATCCCGGATCAGGCCCTTTTCTTCCAACAATGCCCCGACATCGGCATCACTCATAAGTTCTGTTACCTGCACCATCCGTTCCGTCCCTTTTCCGTCCGTAATCGCCGGTTCTGCAAATATCCGGTAGCCGTAACTGTAAGACCGCAATCCAAGCTGGTATAATCCATAGACGACCCCAATAAATACCAGTGCGGTGAAACTGATGCTTATAATCCTCATTACAATTTTACCGATGCTCATATACAGGCGTCCCCTTTTATCAATTCCGTAGTATTCCGACTGTTTTCACCCGTTTCCAACGACTGCCGCAAGGTTGCGGCTGTTTCCGTATTACTCCGTATCCAGCATAAATCCAACGTCAAAATCAATATTTTGTATAATCGACCAGTTAATATGCTTAAATATCCTGCAAAACGCAAGCTCAGCGGCAAGGTATTCCCGAACCAGCGGATGGTCGCGCAGCTGCGCGTCTTCACGTTCCATCCGTTCGGTCTCTTCATACAAATCCAGTTTTCCAGCAGAATTTTGCACTTCATAGTTTTTCTTCCGGTAAGCGTGTATCTGCTCCTCCAGCTCTGGATACGTGTGCACTTTCTTACGGATTTCCTGGTATTTTTGATATTCGTCGCTTACACGGAACGCATCGATCAGTTCGTTTAACGCCCGCTCGATCCTTGCGTCCGGCTTGCCTGCCACATGGCTGTATATCAGGTTGTGTTCTTTATTATCTGTCTCGCCCATATGCCCTCTACTTTAGTGAATGATACCTTATACTTCCATAATGATCGGGATAATCATCGGACGCCGCTTTGTCTCTTTCCAGACAAATTCGCTTAGCGCATCCTTGATCTCGGTCTTGATTTTGCCCCAGTCTGTAATATGCTTGTCCATGCAGTTTTCCATCGTGCCGTCCAGCAGGTGCCTAGCTTCTTCCATCAGGCTTTCGGCCCCCCTGACATAAACAAACCCGCGGGAAACAATATCCGGGCCTGCCAACACCCTGCCGGAACCGCTTTCTAGCGTTAGCACTACAATAATAATACCTTCTTCCGCCAAGTGCTGCCTATCGCGCAGTACGATATTCCCGACGTCGCCGACGCCAAGCCCGT
>CASUON010000163.1 GCA_949457475.1 uncultured Lachnospiraceae bacterium | reverse complement strand
AGACGATCCTTATATCAAGATTACACAAGACCGCGCGGTATTAGAAATTATGCGGGGCTGCATTCGCGGATGCCGTTTTTGCCAGGCGGGGCAAATCTACCGCCCGACCCGGGAAAAGAGCGTTGCTTTGTTAAAGCAATGCGCTGACCGGCTGCTGAAAAACACTGGATATGACGAAATTTCCCTTACGTCCTTAAGCTCAAGCGACTACTCGGGATTAGAAGAATTAATCCAGCATTTAATTACAAATCATAAGGCGGCAGGCGTGAATATTTCGCTGCCTTCCCTTCGCGTTGACGCCTTCTCGCTAGACGTTATGGGCCAAGTCCAGGATATCCGTAAATCCAGCTTAACATTTGCGCCGGAGGCCGGTTCCCAGCGGATGCGCGACGTTATCAATAAAGGGTTGACCGAAGACGATATCTTACATGGCTGCGAACTGGCATTTGCCGGCGGCTGGCAAAAAGTCAAGCTTTATTTTATGCTTGGGCTGACGGATGAGGCAGATGAGGATATCGAAGAAATTGCACTGCTTGCAAATAAAATCGCGGCATGCTATTACCAGCTGCCGAAAGAACGCCGCAACGGCAAATGCCAGATTACGATTAGCACGTCGTTTTTTGTACCAAAGCCGTTTACCCCATTCCAGTGGGCGGCAATGTTCGACAAAGAAGAATACCTGCGCCGTGCGAAATTGGTCAATGATTCTGTCAAAGCGCAGTTAAACCGCAAAAGCATGAAATACAACTGGCATGAACCGGACGTAACCGTATTGGAAGGTATTTTTGCGCGCGGCGACCGCAGGCTGTCCAAAGCCATCCAGTACGCTTATGAGGACGGCGCACTGTTTGATTCGTGGTCTGAGTTTTACAATGACGCGCGCTGGATGCATGCGTTTGAAAAGGCGGGGGTTGACCCGTCGTTTTATACTGTGCGCGTGCGTGGGGAAGATGAAATTTTTCCATGGGACTTTATTGACGACGGCGTAAGCAAACGTTACTTATTCAAAGAATGGCAAAAGGCAAAAGAAGGGGTTGTAACAAAAAACTGCCGGGCATTGTGTTCTGGTTGTGGGGCAAACCAGTTTGGGGGAGGTGTCTGTTTTGAAAATCAGGATTAAATTTCGAAAATATGGCGTAATGAAATTTGTCGGGCACCTGGATTTGATGCGTTTTTTTCAGAAGGCAATACGGCGTAGCGGAATTGCCATCTGCTATTCGGAAGGCTTCAGCCCACATCCGGTCATGTCCTTTGCAGCCCCGCTGGGCGTCGGCCTTACAAGCGATGGGGAATATTTGGATATCGAAGTGCATAGCTCCAAATCTTCCCAGGAATCTATCGCAGATTTAAATAAGGAAATGGTAGAGGGGATTGAAATAACCGGCTACGTGCGCCTGGACGACCGTGCAAAACCGGCAATGTCACAAGTATCAGCGGCAGACTATGAAGCCTGGTACAAAGAGGGCTATAAATGCCCCGTCTGCGCACCGCAGATGCAGGAATCCCTGGCGGCATTTTTTAAACAGCCTGACAGCGTGCCGATTGTCAAAAAGACAAAGAAAAGCCAAAAGGTATTGGATTTAAAAAAGCTCGTTTACGACTTCCAAATCTTGCAGCCACAAGAGCGTTATTTCCATCAGCCGGCATTTTACCTGGATGTCTGCACAGGAAGTACGGACAACATCAAGCCAGAGCTTGTATTGGAAGCGTTTTACCATTCGATGGGCCTAGAATACAACCCATTTGCACTTCAAATCCACCGCAAAGACGTCTATTATACAATGCCAGATGGCACGCGGGCGCCTTTATCCAAGGCAGGGCAGGAAATCGTAATTGGAGAACATCATTATGAGTAGAAAAATAATCATAACGGAGGAACTCCTGGCGCCTGCTGCGGCAGATACGCATATTTGTTACCAGGTATGCGCTTTATACGAAGATAACCGTATGGTCGAAGCAACGCTCCAGGCCGCGGATACAGAGAGTATTCTGCACAACATATACGTAGCGCGTGTAAAAAACGTGGCCGCCAACCTATCGGCCGCTTTTGTGGAAGTAGCAAAAGGGCTGTTATGCTACCTGCCGTTTGAAAATATCAAAAACCCGCTGTTTACCAAAAAAAACTCCAAAAAGCGGATTGCAGCCGGCGACGAGCTGGTCGTCCAGATCGTAAAAGAAGCGGTAAAGACGAAAGACGCTGTGGCGACCACAGATTTGAGTTTCCCGGGAGAATGCCTCGTGCTGACTACCGCGGATACCAGTATTGGCGTTTCCTCCAAGTTGCGCGGCGAACAACGCAAACAGCTTAGGCTGCTTGCGCAGGAGTTAAAAGGTGACGGGCCATACGGCATTATTATCCGTACAAACGCTGCGGAAAAAACAGAAGCTCAGATACGCGCGGAATTTTTGCGGTTGAAAGCAGAATACGAAAATTTGTATCTAGCGGCGCCTTCTCGTACATGCTACACTTGCCTACGCAAGGAGCGCCCGTTTTATGAGAAAATGCTGCTCGATACGGATAAAGCAAAGCTGGAAGAAGCCGTTACCGACTGCCCGCAAGTACTCGAACAGCTCCGGCAAAACCTGCCGCCCGGCTGTTGCAGCCTGCGTTTGTACCAAGATAGCCTGTTGCCACTCGCAAAACTATATAATATAAAAGGGCAGGTAATGGATGCGTTAAAACAGCGCGTGTGGCTAAAGTCGGGTGCGAATATTTTGATCCAGCCGACAGAGGCTCTGACCGTTATCGACGTCAACAGCGGAAAAAATACCGCGCGCAAAGACAAGCCGTACAACCATTATCTGATCAACTTAGAAGCTGCTGCGGAAATTGCCAGGCAGCTGCGCCTGCGCAATATTTCCGGAATTATTATCGTAGACTTTATTGATATGGACGAGGATGCATGGAACGCTACGCTGCTGGAACAGTTCCGCAGCCATTTAAAGCAAGACCCGGTACCAGCCCGCTTGGCGGGTATGACAAAACTTGGCCTGGTAGAGCTGACCAGGAAAAAAATTAAAAAATCGCTGGCGGAGCAGTTAGCGTGTGTTTGAAAACACGTTCTCATCTGCGCGTCCCGCTTTGCGCGATTTTACCCGATCGCGCATAAAAGTGTATTTGAAAAATAGCTTGACGAACGCAGGCAGGTATGCTACACTTTACCAGTATGCCGCACAACGAGGTAAAAGCATGTGCTTGCACATCACCGCAGTTGGCGAGTAATGATAAATAGGAGGTGCCAAATGTACGCAATTATAGCAACAGGTGGTAAACAGTACAAAGTATCCGAAGGAGATATCATTACCATTGAGAAGCTTGGTGTAGCAGCTGGGGAAACCGTTACGTTTGATCAGGTTCTGGCTGTGAATAACGGGGAGCTTGTGGTTGGGAACCCTTCCGTAGCAAACGCAACGGTTACTGCTTCTGTCGTAAAAGAGGGCAAAAGGAAAAAAGTTATTGTTTACAAGTTTAAGAGAAAGACCGGCTATCATAAGAAAAAAGGCCACAGGCAGTTATTTACCAAGGTAAAGATTGAAAAAATTAATTGCTAATTTCATAGCATGTACTGTAAAAATAAAAAGGAATAAAATATTCAAAAACATAGAAAAATAGTATAATATATAGTAAATAATATTATAATAACATTATATATTTATGTAATATAATTAATAAAAAAATAAATGCATATAAAATATTATAATAGGATTATACTAACAGTATATGAAAAATGATTAGAATTACAATTTACCAAAACCATGCTGGCGCATATACCAGGATCCACTGTGTAGGCCATGCGCAATACGCGCAGCCGGGAGAAGATATTGTGTGTGCGGCGGTGTCTGTGCTGGTGCTAAATACGTTGAACGCAATTGAAGCATTTACCAAAGAGTCGTTTGACGCTAAAACGGAACAGCAAAGCGGGCTGATCGACGTTACGTTCCATCATCCGCCGGGACACGACGCGCAACTATTGATCCGCACAATGGCCCTTGGCTTGCAGGACATACAAGACCAATACGGGACTAATTACAGTATTTTAAATTTTAAGGAGGTGTAGGACATGTTTGCATTGAACCTTCAGTATTTTGCACATAAAAAAGGTGTTGGCTCTACAAAAAACGGACGTGACTCAGAATCAAAAAGGTTGGGCGCAAAGCGCGCAGACGGCCAATTTGTAAAAGCGGGCAATATCTTATATAGGCAGCGGGGGACCAAAATCCATCCAGGTGTCAATGTAGGAAGGGGCGGCGACGACACGTTGTTCGCATTAACCGACGGTATTTTGAGATTCGAACGAAAAGGACGCGACAAGAAACAAGCTTGCGTATATCCGGTTGTAAACGAATAATCTGGTCAGACGTGTAATGGCACGTTTTGAAGCATTTCGTATGAACAAAAATGGGCTGTTACAAGTAATTGCAACAGCCCGTTTTTTCTGTGCGGGAATTAAGACGCGGAATTGACAGTGCAATAGAAGAGGAGAGGTACTATGTTTGCCGACAGTGCTAGAATTATTATAAAATCAGGCAAGGGAGGGGACGGACATGTCAGTTTCCGCCGTGAGAAATACGTGCCGGACGGAGGGCCGGATGGCGGCGACGGCGGAAACGGCGGCGACGTAATCTTTGAAATCGATGACGGCATAAACACATTAGCTGATTTTCGCCACAGGCGCAAATTTGCGGCCCAGGCGGGGGAAGAAGGAAAAAAACGAAACTGCCACGGTAAAAAAGGCGCTGATATGGTACTAAAGGTACCTGCCGGGACGATTATCAAAGACGCTGAAACAGACAAGGTTATCGCGGACATGTCCGGGGAAAACCGCCGGCAAATAGTCCTCCCAGGCGGACGCGGCGGGCTTGGGAACCAGCACTTTGCAACGTCCCGCATGCAGGCGCCTAAATACGCGCAGCCAGGCCAAGAATCGATCGAAATCGAAGTAAAGCTGGAACTGAAAGTAATTGCGGACGTAGGGCTCGTTGGCTTTCCAAATGTAGGGAAATCTACCTTATTGTCGCGCGTTACAAATGCGCAGCCCAAAATCGCAGACTACCATTTTACAACTTTGCAGCCAAACCTCGGCGTTGTAGATTTTGAAAATGGCGAAGGGTTTGTGATCGCCGATATTCCTGGGCTCATAGAAGGCGCGTCGGAGGGTGTCGGGCTAGGACATGAATTTTTAAAACACATCGAGCGTACAAAAGTTATTATCCATATCGTAGATGCCGCATCCGTAGAAGGCCGGGACCCGATCGAAGATATCCGTATTATTAACCGCGAGCTGGAAACCTATAATCCTGCCCTTCTCAAAAAACCGCAAGTGATTGCGGCAAACAAAATCGACGCGCTGTATGGCGGGGAAAACGACATTATCCGCAATCTGCGCGAACAGTTCGAACCGCAAGGCATAGCCGTTTATCCAATTTCCGCGGTCAGCGGGAAGGGGTTGAAGGAGCTTCTTTATGATGTTAAGAAAATACTTGAACACCTTCAAGCGGAACCGGTCATTTATGAACCAGAATACGACCCTGCCGCGAATTATACAAAACCGGATTCCTATACGATTACAGTTAACCCGGACGACGGCGCATATATTGTAGAAGGGCCAAAGATCGAAAAAATGCTTGGCTATACAAATATAGAATCAGAAAAAGGCTTCTTGTTTTTCCAGAAGTTTTTAAAAGAGCAGGGCATATTAAAAGAACTGGAAGAACGTGGCATCCAAGAAGGGGACACGGTACGGATGTATGCGCTGGAATTTGACTATTACAAATGATGGCACATGCCCTCTAAACAGAAAGGAATGAATGATATATGGATTTATCAAGTAAACAGAGGGCTTATTTAAGAAGCCTTTCGAATCAAATTGAACCGATCTTCCAGATCGGGAAAGCAAGCCTGACGCCGGCCATTGTAGAAGCTGTCAACGACGCGCTCGAAAAACGTGAACTGGTGAAGCTGTCAATTTTAAAAAACTGCCTAGACGATCCGAAGGAACTGGCCGATATTGTAGCGGAGCGCACACATGCTTCCGTCGTACAGGTAATCGGCAAAAAAATCGTATTATTCCGCCAGTCTGCAAAAAAACCAAAAATTGAACTGCCAAAGCAGAAAAAATAGCAACGCATTCATTAGGAAATTGGTCATTATGGAACTTCAAACATACACAAAGATCGGTGTAATGGGCGGGACATTCAACCCGGTTCATTACGGGCATCTGCTGATCGCGGAAAACGCATATGAACAATACGGGCTGGAGCATGTATTTTTTATGCCTACCGGACGTTCCCCGCACAAAGACGGGCGTCAGATTATCAGCGCGGCCCAACGGTGCGAAATGGTCCGGCTCGCAATTGACGGGAACCCGCATTTTTCGTGCTCGGATTATGAAACTACAAAAGCAGACGTCAGCTACACATATCTGACGCTACAAGCATTTACGCAGCGTTTCCCAGGAACCGAACTGTATTTTATTATGGGCGCGGATTCGCTGGCGGATTTTGAACATTGGCTGCACCCGGAAGAAATCAGTAGGCTGAGCACAATCCTGGTTGCCGTTCGCGATGAACTTAACATAAAGGAACTGATGCCAATCCGGGAGCATTTAAAAAAAGCATACCATGCAAAAATCGCGTTTATAAATACGCCGGGATTTTCCGTATCCTCCCGCCTGATCCGCAAACGAGTTACAGAACACAGCTCCATCCGCTACCTTGTGCCGGATGCAGTAGAACAATATATTAGGCAGCATCATATTTATATCGAAACACAATAATATTGCACCAAGGTGGGTAAAAGCATGAAAAATTTAGAAAAATATCAGAAAAAGCTGCAAAACTATATCGGCAAAGACCGCTACCAGCATACGATCGGCGTTATGTATACGGCGGCCGCGCTTGCAATGGCATACCATTACGACGTAGATAAGGCAATGCTCGCAGGCCTGCTTCACGACTGCGCCAAAAATATTCCCCACGAAAAAAAGCTGGAATTATGCAAAAAGAACCATATCGAAGTGACTGACGTAGAACAGGCAAATCCTTTTTTGCTGCACGCAAAAGTAGGCGCACTGATCGCAAAGAAAAAATACGATGTGGATGATGAAGAAATCCTCCATGCAATTGCTGTCCACACAACTGGTGCGCCGGAAATGGGCACCTTGGACATGATCCTTTTTATTGCCGATTATATAGAACCGGGCCGTGATAAAGCGTTAAATCTGCCCGCGATCCGTGAAATGGCTTTCCAAAATATGGAACACGCCGTTGAAAAGATTCTTTATGACACGCTTAATTACCTGAATCAAAAATCAGGCAGGATTGACCCGATAACCGAATATACGTATGAATATTATAAAAACAGGAGGAATTTAGTCGTATGAGTATGAGCAGTAAACAAATGGCGAGGATTGCCTGCCATGCATTGTCAGAAAAAAAAGCAGGCAATATCCAGGTAATCGATATCAGCGGGATTTCTGTATTTGCGGATTATTTCCTGATTGCAGACGGAGCAAACCAGCACCAGATTCAGGCGATGTGCGATTCAGTGGAAGAAGAGCTGTACAAAGCCGGGATATCGGTCAAGCAGATCGAAGGCAACCGCAACTCAACCTGGATCTTAATGGATTACGGTGAAATCATCGTACATGTATTCTCTAAAGAAGATCGCCTGTTCTATGATCTGGAACGCATCTGGGGCGATGGAAAGTTTATTGACGTTGCGGAGCTGGAAGAGTAGGGGCGTCATCTGTACAGGCATTCGGGTAAAACCCTGCAGCAGATGTCAAAACAAATCTGAGGGCAAATATCCGGCAAAGGCTTTTGAGTATGAATGGTTAATAATTTAGAACGGCCT
>CASUON010000162.1 GCA_949457475.1 uncultured Lachnospiraceae bacterium | reverse complement strand
TGCTGCCTGGTTCCGGCGTCCGGGATACAAAAATATGCACAGTTTGGCAGATAACAACCTATTATTTGTCTTTTTATAGTATATTCCGCATATCCACACCCCGTGAAACAACGTTATTAACTTTAAGCTGTCCAGCATAAAGTCTGTCCCCAAAAAACCTTGATGGTTCAAGGTTTTGCTCTACTGAATTTCAGCTTGAAATGCTTAAGTAAATGACATTGCCAGTGAAAATACCGACTTAATGTTAACTTTTTGTTTACCCATTGTTTTCGGTTGTGTTTTGCAGATAAGTCGGATATAATTAATTTTAGGTGATGATTATGTTAAGATTTTTATATGTAATTTTTATGAACTTATTCCGGGCGCCGTATATGATTACGCGTATGCGGTACGAAGCAGACCGGCCAGAGCGTTTTTCGGAAAAACAACGTTATGAATTAGACCGCCGCGCTGTGCGTATTATGTGTAAATCGGGCAAAATTACAACGGTATGCTACGGAAAGGAAAACCTCCCCAAAGAAGGCGGATATATCATGTACCCCAACCACCAGGGGAAATTCGACGCGCTGGCGATCATTAGCTGCCATGAGAAGCCATGTTCGGTAGTTATGGATATCAAAAAGTCCAAATCTATATTAGTACGTGAATTTATTGATCTCGTACAAGGAAAACGGCTGGACAAATCTGACGTCCGACAGGCGATGCGGATTATTAAGGAAGTTGCGAACGACGTAAAAGCAGGCAAACGCTATATCCTGTTTCCGGAAGGCGGATATGAATGCAACACCAAAAACCATGTGTCTGATTTTAAGCCTGGCAGCTTTAAAAGCGCAACTATGTCAAAAGCCCCAGTCGTACCTGTAGCGCTGATCGATTCATTTCAGGTTTTTCATGGCTTTCATATGAAACCAGTAACTGCGCAGGTACATTTTTTAAAACCTATTTTTTACGAAGAATACAAGGGTTTGAAAACGATCGAAATTGCGCAGATGGTAAAGCAGCGTATTGAAGAAAAAATTGTGGAGTATACGTTTTAGATAATCCTTTTCCAATCGCTTTCAATGGCCTTATTCGGAGGCGTATAAAAAGCACTTGACAAACATACTAATGGTATGTTAATTTGGATACATACCATTAGTATGTTAAATAGGAGGGAAAAATGGCGAGGAACAAACATCCGGAAGAAACAGTTCAATTAATACTGGATGTTGCTTTTCGGTTATTCATGGAACAAGGGTATGAACATACGTCTATCCAAGACCTGATCGACCATTTAGGCGGCCTTAGCAAAGGCGCGATCTATCATCATTTTAAATCAAAAGAAGATATTTTAGTTGCTGTTACAGAACGGATGACAGCGGCGTCGAACCGGATGCTTGCCGCTATCCGCGACCGTTGTGACCTTAACGGCAGGGAAAAGTTAAAGGCAATCTTTAAACAATCGGTCAACCGGCCCGTACAAAACGATATTTTTACGATCGCTCCAGGGTTTCATAACAACCCAAAGCTTCTTTTTAGCCTGCTGCATGATACGATAGAAGAAGTAGCGCCAAATTACATTCTGCCAATTATTGAGCAGGGCATATCAGACGGATCTATCCAAACGGAATATCCAGAGCAACTGGCAGAACTGATATTGCTTGCAACAAATATTTGGATGAACCCTATGATATTTGACAGTTCACAGGAAGAATCGTACCGGAAATTTATGGTTTTTGACCAGATGATGCGGGGGTTTGGGCTGGATATTGTAGACGATGAACTGATAGAAAGGCTGCGGCAGCTGACAGCTATCTATCAGCAAACCAAAAGATGAAGCGCTTTTATACCTTGCCCGCGAAGCGGACTGCCCTGTAAAACGGGCAGATATTTTTCCTCTAAATACATACCAACAGACGGTATGTTACAAACAAAACGATATGAAAAACGGGGGGTTTCGAATGAATCAAAAACTTTTTTCAAAAGACTTTACCTTAGTTATCATTGGACAGGTGATCTCGCTATTTGGAAATGCGACAATAAGGTTTGCGCTGCCGCTATACCTGTTAAATATAACCGGCTCGTCGGCGCTGTATGGAACAGTAACCGCATGCGCTTTTATTCCGGCCATTTTGCTGTCGCCAGTCGGAGGCATCATTGCAGACAGGGTAAACAAAAGAAATATTATGGTAACCTTAGATTTTTTTACGGCTGCAGTGACCGGCTCTTTTTCACTGCTTATGGAAGGGGAGAATCTCGTACTGCTGCTGGCCGTTACGCTGATGCTCCTATATGGAATCGCAGGCGCCTATCAGCCGGCCGTGCAGGCAAGTATTCCCGCGCTTACCGACCAGGGCCATTTTATGGCCGCAAATTCTATTGTCAATACGATCGGCTCCTTTGCGTCCCTGTTGGGCCCTGTGCTTGGAGGCATTTTATACAGCGCTTATGGATTAAAGCCGATACTGTTCGTCTGTACGGCGTGTTTCCTACTGTCAGCAGCAATGGAGATTTTTATTAATATACCGTTTCAAAAGCAGCCTTCCTACGACGGATTATTAAAGATTGCCAGGGCTGATTTTTCCGAGAGCATCCGTTTTATCTTTAAAAAGAAGCCCGTAATTGGAAAAACCCTTCTTGCAGTCTGCGGAATTAATTTATTTTTGTCTGCAATGATTACGGTTGCATTGCCTTATCTGGTTACAGAGGTTTTAAACTTAGAAGCCTCACAGGCAAACAGGCTGTATGGGTATGCACAAGGTGCCCTGGCGGCAGGCGGGCTTTCCGGTGGGATTTGCGCAGGCATTTTTGCAAGCCGGCTGTCCGTGCAAAAAGCTGGGGGCCTGTTAGTTTCCTGTGCGGTATGTGTATTTCCAATTAGCGCAGCATTACTATTTTCTTCCTATGGAATGTTAAATTATATTGTAATAACCGTATGCTGTTTTGCCATTATGGTATGTTCAACCATTTTTACGATACAGGTCATGTCCTTTCTCCAGGCTGAAACGCCGCAAAGCATTATCGGAAAGGTAATTGCCGTTATCCTTACCGTTTCTATGTGCGCCCAGCCGTTAGGCAATGCGTTCTATGGCATCCTGTTTGAAGTTTGTAAAGGGTATGAATATGCGGTCGTGTTATTTTCCGGCGTTGTATCGTTTTTGATTGCGCTTCGCACAAAAAATATCTTTTATAAATTTTCATAGGCATCATTGACATTATTTGCAACCAGACAAACGTGTCGGGTTTAAAAATACGGCGGTTTCTCGCTTTATGTCATGTAAATAAGTGAAGTTTCCATTTATTGTGTATAGCAAGGAGGTATCGTAAATGGATCAAAAAAAAATCGGATTTTTTTTGAAAACGCTGCGCAAAGAAAAAAACATTACGCAGGAAATGTTAGCGGAAACATTGCATGTGTCTAGCAGGACAGTATCCAGGTGGGAAACGGGAAACAATATGCCGGATATCAGCCTACTCGTTGAACTGTCTGAATTTTATCAGGTAAGCATACCTGAGATCATTGACGGAGAAAGGAAGAGTGAACATATGGAGCAGGAAACGAAACAAACCGCAATAAAAATGGCAGAATACAGTAAAAATGAACTTCAGATCGAAAAGCAGAAAATCGTACATGCGTTCCTTATGGTGTTTGGCGGATTTCTTATCATTTCCGCTTTTGCAATATTTCCAAATGAAAGCAGCTGGGGAAGCATCTACGCATCGATTGGAGGAATGATAGTAACCGTAGGAATTTATTTTAAAATTAAGTTTGCGCCGGTAAAGAGAGTTACACGAATACTAAGTGTGGCCGGATGCATCGTTTTCTTATTGGGCATTTTTACGGTTTTAGATTATATTGCCGTTTCCCAATTTTCTCAAGTCCCTAGGTTTAGTTATGAAAAATCTTATGGTGAAGATATCGTTGAACATAAGACATTATTTTATACGGTCATTCAAAAAAATCCAGGAGCTGTAGACGAAAGTATTGAAATTCAAAAATAACCTTATTTTAAAATCATCAAGAAGGAACTGAAGCAACCATATGCCTTTCCATATACCATTAAAAAAACAACTGAAAGAAAATGAAGCAAAGGGGGTTGTCGAAAAAGATACATGATGATATGATAATAAAAAATGGTAAATACATATGGTATGAAAGCCATATGGCGAAATACAGGAGGGCATATGTTATGGCATATGGAAAAATAACGTCAAAGCAGCATGAAATTTTAGATTATATTAAAAATGAGATTTTAAATAAAGGGTATCCGCCTTCCGTTCGTGAGATTTGTGAAGCAGTTCACTTAAAGTCCACTTCATCCGTACATTCGCATCTGGAAGCGCTGGAAAGAAACGGCTACTTACGAAGGGATCCAACAAAGCCGCGGGCGATCGAAATTATGGACGAACAGTTCAACCTAACAAGGCGGGAAGTCGTCAATGTACCTTTGATTGGGAGCGTTGCCGCAGGGCAGCCGCTCCTTGCTGTGGAAAATATTGAATCCTATTTTCCAATGCCTTCAGAAATGATGCCAAACCAAGAGGCTTTCATGTTAAAGGTAAAGGGCAACAGCATGATCAATGCCGGTATTTTTGACGGCGACAACGTGCTGGTGCAAAGGCAGCCGACTGCTTACAATGGGGAGATTGTCGTCGCGCTTGTGGAAGATTCCGCGACTGTAAAGACTTTTTATAAAGAAGACGGCTACGTCCGCCTGCAGCCGGAAAATGACGCGATGGAGCCGATTATCCTTGCGGACTGCAAAATACTAGGGAAGGTATTCGGCGTATTCCGGCTGTTTTAAACATTTGTTCTTGTATTTATGGTATTTAAGATACTATCATAATATAACTTATATATAATATATAAAAGATGAAAAGAACATACAGCCAGATGCAGTTATTCATCTTATCCGCATCCAGCTGTATGTTCTTAGTATAAAGTATAAGCTTCCTTAAATTTTTGGACATCTTGTTTCACCATATCGCTTTACAACGTCCCAATTTCTTGTCTTATCTAGCGCCGCCGGTACATTGGATACCGTGCGCTTTCCGTCTTATTTTTCACGAAGCTGTACCATCTTAGCCGCCTGGCGCCGCCTGGCGTCCGCCTGCGCCGCGTAGTGCCGCCTTGTCGTATTGACGTCTTTATGGCCGAGCACATCGGCGACTAGATAAATATCGCCGGTCTCCTGATAGAGGTTTGTACCAAATGTGCTGCGCAGCTTATGCGGTGTAATATGCTTGACGGTCGTTACAAGCTGCGCGTATTTTTTAACAAGTTTCTCTACGGAACGGACGCCGATGCGTTTTTTTTGCATGGACAAAAACAGGGCGTTTGTATGGCCTTCAACCGCCTGGATTTCATTGCGGATTTCTAGATAATCGTTTAATGCGTCGGCCACTTCATTGTTAAAATATACGATTACTTCAGCGCCGCCTTTTCGATGTACTTTCACGCCGTTATTTTTAAAATCCAGGTCGCTCCTGTCTATACCGACGCATTCGGATACGCGGATTCCGGTACCCAGTAGGAGGGAGAGCAGCGCTAGGTCGCGCGCTTTTGTCTGCTCGTGGTAAGCTAGCTGGTGCGCCGTCAGCTTTTCGCCGGACTCTACTTCATCTAAAAGCATCGCGACTTCATCCACGTCCAGCCTGGTAATTTCCTTTTCATGCAGTTTTGGCGTTTTTACAAGGTCCGGTGGGTTCGTATGTATCATCTGTTTGCGGAAAAAATAATTATAAAAGCTACGCAGGCTGGCGAGCTTCCTGGAAATCCCCCGTTCGTCGTTCGTATGTTCCACTCCATCCTTTACATACACCTTTAAGTAGTTTAGGTATTCTTCAATGTCCAACGGCGTGAGCATATCCAAAAACGTAATTGGAATATCGGAAATGGCGTATTTTTGACAGACCGGGTTGTTTTCCTGTAAAAAAGAAAAAAAGATGCCCAAGTCGTACGCGTAGGCAAGCCGGGTACGAGAAGCGGTCGTATGCTCCGTCCCTAGAAAAAATTCATGGCAAAAACGCGGCAGTTCTTTCATCATTTCACGCAGCTTTAACTCATTCGAAATCTTTACTTTTTCATGATAAGTTTTTTCCATTTTACACCTGCTTTCTCGAGAATAACATCTTAAGTTGTTCTGCGGTTTCTCTTTTGTGGCCAATCTGAAAAAGAAGCGGTCTCGATCGCGGAAAACAGCCGCTCTTTCACGTCTGGTTGGATTTTTTTCCATTGGTTGAGCATTTCTTTCACGTATTGCCGTTTGGTGTGCCCGTCAACAGGGCAGGGGTTTGAAACAACCGGAAGGCCCTGCTGATGCGCAAAGCCGGCTATCGCAGCCTCCGGCACATATAGGAACGGACGGATGAGCGTCAATCCGGTGCGCGCGAGGAAAGTCTTAGGCGGAAATGAATAAAAACGCCCTTCATAGGATAACGATAGCAGCATTGTTTCGATAAAATCATCCTGATGATGGGCATAGGCAATTTTATTGCATCCATAAGCCAAAGCCGCTTGGTTAAGCGCGCCCTTGCGCAGTTTTGCGCATAACGAACAAGGGTTTTTTAGTTTTTTAATGTCAAAAACAATTTCTGAAATTTGCGTATGGACAATTTCATAAGGAACTTGAAGGCTTTCACAAAAAGCTTTAAGCGGTTCAAACCGCATTCCGTAAAAACCCAGATCAACCGTAAACGCCGCCAGCTGGAAGTGTTTTGGGTAAAACCTCTGTAAGCTTTTTAAGACATGTAGCAGCGTCAGAGAATCTTTACCCCCGGAAAGACCTACGGCGATCGTGTCATTTTCCTCAATCATCCCGTAATCGTCTGCCGCCTGCCTTGTTAAACTGAGCAATCGTCTCATATCCATAACTTTTGCCGACCTTTCCAAAACTTTTCCTATTATACAATAATTTACACAAAATGTAAAATGCAATTTGTCCCAAACGCGGGCAATTGGAAAAAATTGAAATTAGATTTGAATAATTTGAATAAGAAGAAAAAAAAGGTACATACTTATTGCATCATATAAGAATGATATTCGGTAAAAACACCTCTAATATCAGAACGGAGGGCACTATGAACCATAAAAAAAGCATGCATATTTTCTGGCTGTCGTTAGCCTTGCTCCTTGTATCAGGCGCGGCGATTATTGCAACGGCACAGTTTCAGGCGCATAAGAAAGCGGCTATGGAGCAAAACGCGCAGCTGCGAACGGATGAAATGCCGCAGGCAGACGAAACAGTTAAAAACGCCGTTACGCCAGACAGCCCGACTATGGGTATTTTGCAGAATCAAACGGACGGCAGTACACAGACCGAAAGTTACTTGCAACAGACAAATGGCAACGCGAACGCCTATTTATATGAACTAAAAATCCGAAACGGATATTTGGAAGTGTACTATTATCAGACCCAGCAGCTGTTTTTGAACACCGGCATCCCATACCATATGTTGACCACACAGCAGCGCCAGGATTTGCAAACAGGGAAATATTTTACGGATGAGCAGGAACTATACGGCTATCTGGAAAGCTGTACCAGTTAGATTTTGCTAGGTTTTGATTTATCCAGCTTTCCGATGGTTGCATCTAACAAACCGTGCATATTTTTGTAAACCGGACGCCGAACCAGGCAGCAGGCCCGTCCGGATGTTCCGCTCCGGAATGCAGGAAACAAACCGTGCATATTTTTGTAAACCGGACGCCGGAACCAGGCGGCAGGCCCGTCTTGATGTTCCGTTCCAGAATGCAGGAAACAAACCGTGCATATTTTTGTAAACCGGACGCCGGAACCAGGCAGCAGGCCCGTTCGGATGTTCCGTTCCGGGATGCAAGAAGTGCTAGGCATTCTGCGAAAGTATTCCATACCGGACGGAC
>CASUON010000161.1 GCA_949457475.1 uncultured Lachnospiraceae bacterium | reverse complement strand
TCCGAAGCGGGAGTTGGATGAAGCAGAAGCCTTTTGCAGGCAATATGGCATCCAGCATGTGGTTGTCCATTTTGATATCCTACAGGTCGAGGGATTTTGCCAAAACCCGATAAACCGCTGCTATTTGTGTAAGCGCGCATTATTATCCCAGATCCAGGAGGCGGCTAGAAAACGGCAGGCCGACATTGTGTTGGAAGGTTCGAATATGGACGACGATGGGGATTTCCGCCCGGGCCGCCAGGCAGTCCGTGAGCTTGGCGTAAAAAGCCCGCTGCGCGAAGTGGGGCTGACCAAAGCGCAGATTCGTATATTGTCTAGGGAAATTGGACTTGCAGCCTGGGACAAGCCATCTTTCGCCTGCCTGGCGTCACGTTTTCCTTACGGGGAAGAAATTTCCAGGGAAAAGCTCGCCATGGTAGGCAAAGCAGAGCAGTTTTTGACAGGGCTGGGATTTCGCCAGGTGCGTGTGCGGATGCATGGCGATATCGCGCGGATAGAGCTGCCGGAAGAAGATTTTTCCAAGATTATGCAAACAGAGGTGCGCAATCAGGTTTCGGTTGCGTTGCAGTCTTATGGATTTGCCTATACGGCGCTGGATTTGGAAGGCTACCGTACGGGGAGTTTGAACCGGTCGGTAACGGTATAGGATAATTCGTTTACCCGGTTTTTGGGAATATAGTTTGAATATAAATAATAGCTATAGGCAACTATAAAGGGGCTTCTCCAATTTGGTCCAGCAGCAGGTTTGCTTCTATGGTCGAATAATGTTTTAAAAGGGAAAAGATGATAACGCTGTCGCGCTTGTTTCTGGAATACAGGCTGTTATATCCGCCTGCGCGCAGCAGCATATCGGATTCTTCGCGGGACAGGCGCATGGCGAGGCATAGCGCCAAAATCTTATCGCGCGACGGTATCCTGGCGCCGGAAAAAATCTGGTAGCCGTATTCCCGGTGGATGCCAGCGTCTATAATGCACTGGCTTTTTTTTAGATGTTTTTCTTCTAAAAATAGCGCTAACAGCTCATGCAGGGCCGGGACGGACAAAGAATCTGCCTCCGCTTTGAGGTAGGAGTTTATATTTTGGGAAGATTCGATCAGTTTTAACAATTCCTGGGTGCTTTTTTTCATTCGTGTTCCCTCTGCATCGTTTATGTGATATTATAATCCGGTATCCGGAAAAAAGCAATGGGCACATCAGTCCGGAAATTGGGGGAAAAACAGTTATGGACGCCATGAAATACGAGTATTTGGAACAAAAATATCAACCATTATCGGTACTTGGAAGCGTGGAAAAACAATCCGTATGGCTAGTGCAGGATATGGATACCGGGCAGGTTGCCGTAAAAAAATATATACCGTCTGAACTTTTTGGAATCTATGAGTGCCTGCGCGCAATCCGCCACGAGAGCCTTGTCCCGATTTTGCATACAGCGCAGGGACTGCGCAATGCGGTGGTCATTATGGAGTATACGAGCGGGCACACCATGGAAGAGTGCCTGGAAACGCAAGGTGTTTTTTCCAAAGAACAGGCGGTCGGCTATATGATACAACTTTTACAGGGGCTTCGCATGTTGCATGCAAAGGGGATTATCCATAGGGACCTGCAACCGCGCAACCTGCTTATTTCGACAGACGGCGTATTGAAGATTTTGGATTTCGACATTGGCAGGATGTACAAAGAAGGGCAGGGGCAGGATACCCGGTTTTTAGGGACCGCGGGGTACGCGGCGCCGGAGCAGTTCGGGTTTGGTCAGAGCGATATGCGTACGGATATTTACGCGGCAGGGGTTTTGATGAACTATATGCTAACGGGCAAAGAGCCACGAGAACAGCTGTATGCAGATGAAGACGTGCGCAAGATGATCGAAACGTGCACCCAGGTAGACCCGGACAAACGCTATCAGACAGCAGACGGGATGTTGCAGGAGCTAGAAAAGATACGGGCGTCTTGTGGCAATTCGCGGGGCAGCCGGGCGCATGAACACGCGCCGGGTATCGTTAGCCGCCTGTGCCAGGCGCTACGTACAACACGGCAATCGAACACGGTATTGGACGTCCTGCCGGGGTTTCGCACAGGCGTTTTATGGAAAAAGGTAATTGCCGGCCTGTATTATGTATCGATGGGCATTTACAGCGTAAACTTTGTATATGGCTGCAGGACAGATCCGGTGGCGTTTGTGCTGGAATTTGCCGCTATCCTGCTCTACGGCTGGCTTGCGGCGCTATTGCCGCTGAATTTTCTAGGATGGATGGAGCGTGTCCCCATGATACGGCGGGTGGGCCGCATCCCAAGGATTGTACTGGGCGTGGTAATCTGGATGATTTTGTTTGGCGCGGGGTGTATGCTGGAAGAATACGCGGCAGGCGATGTATTGCGCGCGGCGGGTTTGATAGAAACTTAGATTTTCATTTTATTTTTAATTGTATGCTGGCAGCATACCAAATGTGGGCCATGCTTTCCTATAATAGTCGGGAAAGCATGGCTTTTTTGCGTACGGAGGCTTTGCGGGCATATTTCGCGCGTGCGGTGAGCGGATCTCGCGCATGTGGCGGGCGGATAAGGCCATGCGGCTATTTACCTGGGCGTTTATGGGAAAAGCGTGTAAAAGATGAATTTGAGGAGGAGTGAAAATGAGTGGTGAAAATGGGACGAAGCTGTGCAGGCACTGCCAGACAGAGATACCTAAGGGGGCGAAAATCTGCCCGAATTGTAGGAAAAAGCAGGGAGGAAAATGGAAATGGCTGATTCTGGTGGTTGTAGTAGTTGGCGTGATAGGAGCCGTCGGCGGCAGCGGGGACGATGAAGACGACAGCGGCGTACAAAAAGTAGCGAATTTATCGGATTCCAAAGGAAACCAGGATGTGCAGGCAGGAAACGATGCAGCAGGAGCGGATAAGGATCAAACGGAAAAAGATAATGCAGGAGAAAATAATACGGAAAAAGGCAATTCAGAAAAAGAAGGGACGTCTGATGATCAAAAAGGCGATCGTACAGCAGATAAAAACAAAGAAAAAGGCCATAAGGGCGATGATGAAAAGGATGTGGCAGATACAGGTGAAACAGACAATCTGTTCAAGGTTGGCGATGTAATTAAGACCTCCAACTTTCAGATTACCTATTTATCCGCGGAAAAATATGTTTCAGATAATGAATTTATACAGCCGAATAAAGGGAATATGTATTATGAGATGGCATTTGAATTTGAAAATATTTCAGATTCAGACCAAACGGTTTCTTCTTTCGAATTTGACTGTTATGCCGACGGGTATGATATGGAACAGCAGTATTTTGCGGATGAACAGCTGGATGCGACTCTTTCGCCGGGACGGAAGACAAAAGGTTCTCTGATCTTTGAAGTGCCGTCGGACAGCAAGGAGATTATCCTTGAGTATGAAGAGGGCTTCTGGTCGGATGATAAGATTAAATTTAAAGGGAAATAAAGGCGTTTGGATATTTGTTATGCCCGCGAGCATAATTATCAGCCATATACCTTGGTATTCGCGGGTAGATATCCCGTAAGATTTGGCAGATAAACAGCCCGCGGGTATAGGGCTGCGGGTATTATTAAGGAAAAAATGCATTGGAGCGGAACAATGGAAGAAAAAAATTTTATCAGAAAAAATGGTTCTTATGGATCTGGCTGGTGATTTTTCCTCCGGTGGGGATCGCGCTTTTATGGACATTGCATCGGTCTGTGGAAAAAAGGGCGAAAATAATATTATCTGTGATATTTACCTGCTGGTTTTTTATCGCGCTGGCAGATGACGGCAGCGATCATTCAAATGAAAAAGAGGATCAGACGGGGATCGTTGCGCAGGCAGGCGCAGATGCAACGAAGGCGGGTACAGATAAAGATAAGGGAAAAAGTCTGGAAAAAAAAGAAAGTACAGACGAAAGCGGAAAGAGTGATAAGCAAGAAGATGTAGGACAAGGCGATAAGACGCCTGAAAAAGATAAAAAGCTGAAAAAAAAGAAAGTAAAAAGAAAGAAAAGTAAACAGGAAAAAGAAGATTTATTAAAAAATGAGATTCGTGAAGCCATTATTGACGTTGTAGGGGAGGATAGTCTGGATACATTTAATTATGTTCCAGATAAGAAATTTTCTTTGATAAAATTTAAAGGAAAAGCAAGTTTTACGCATAATCTTACTGTAAAGGCCATGTATTCGAATATGTTTAATATTTTAAAAGCAATCCAGTCTAAAATCAATACGAATGTTGATTTTAATGTTATGTATCCCATGAAGGATATATATGGAAAAGTAAGTGAAGAAAAAGTAATTGCAGCTACCTTTACATATGATACGATTCAGAAAATAAACTTTGAAAATGCTATATATGATAATATCCCATATATGGCGGATGAATGGTGGAACCATCAAAATGTGACGATAACAGAATAATAAATGGGAGAACGCAAAAATCCGTGTATTAAGGTGGTAGATGCACACATAAAAACATCGCAATAGAAAGGAAATGTCATAATGAAAGTAAAAACATCCAAAAATTTCTTCTTAAGCATCGTCTTATCATTTCTTGTCGTATTTGGCACAGTAATGGTTACGCCAACATCCGTGCATGCAGAAGAAACCGTTTTGGTGACACGTTCTGGAAGTAAATACCATAAGAGAAAATGTGGAAACGGGACATATTATACTACTACATTATCGTCAGCAAAGGCGAAGGGGCTAACGCCGTGCGAAAAATGTTTTGGCGGCAGTGATTCGCAGGAGAGCATATCAGGAGGAGAGAATACGGCGACCATACCTTCGGCGCCTCAGATAACAACGCCTGTCACAGACCCTGCAGAACCGTCCCCTTCAAGAAATATCCGTGGCTGTATAGGAGTTCCGGTTAAAATAAGCGTTTCTGAAGCGATCGGAAATAATGTTACGTTTCGCTGCGATCAAGGATGCACGTTAAAAACAGAAAAAGCACAAGGGATGATTGGTGGCCAGGATTTTGTGGGTGCAGGTACTTCAGGGACAAATTTATATATACTTACGTTTGCACAAGCAGGAAAACACAAGGTCTCTATATGTAATTACCAAGGACAGGTGGTTGAGGTTGTTCTTTTCGACATTTCACAAACCCATATGTATGGCGAAGGAGTTGTTACAAAAGCAACTTTGTGTGAAACGAATGGAGAAAAAAGGTTTATATGTAGTATCTGCCAAAATGTTTGTGTGGAAGTTCTAAAGGCATCTGGGCATCAGTTTGACCAAGGGACGGAAGGGCAAAAAGCAACATGTACTGAAGATGGGGTGAAAATTTTTAAATGCCTTAAATGTAATGAAACTCAGACTGAACGTATACCTCAGACAGGGCATTCGTTTTCAGGTTGGAGTGTCTCTGAAAAGCCTACAGCGTTAAAAAAAGGCGAGCAGACTAGGGTTTGTTTAAACTGTGGAGAAGGCGAAAGCAGGGACATTCAAAAATTAGCGCCATCGGTAAGATTGGAAAAGAAAAAGGTAAACTTAAAGATAGGAAAAAAATTTATTCTTAAAATCGCGGATAAAACATATGGGGATTTTGTAAAAAAATGGAAATGCTCAAATGAAAAGGTTGTTTGTATTGAACAGGCGGTTTCTAGAGCGAAAAACAGGGATAAGTGCATTTTGTGGCCACTAAGCCGCGGGAAAGCAACCATTACGCTTACGATGGAAAGCGGATGCAAGGTTTCTTGTATTGTATATGTAAGGTAGGAGAAATGGGGGTAATATATCCCCATTTTTCAGTCTGATTAATGAGTGCAAAAAAAGTATAGAGTTCTAAATATCTCGAAATTCTAAAAAGCTGAGAACCGGCTACCCTGCTTATTTATTTCGGACTGTTAGTAAATCAGAACATGTATATGTGTTCGATAGTAATATCCAACAAACAGGTACATGTCTTTTGTGCAAATATATACATGTTATTGATAATATGCTATACTTTCAATAGTAAAGCGGAAAAGACTACATCAAAAAGGCATTTCCGTACCAGCTTGATATCGGCCTTGCATATGGTAATGATATACTCACCAGACTTTTAAATGAGGCAAGGCAGCAGTCCGCTGAATCATCTCGACCATAAACCCTGTTATTAGCATCCGACTTTTACTGTATTCAACCTATCATAATTCAAGAAAGGAAGTGTCATCATGCCAGCATTAGCACAGGATAAGTTCTATACCATTGATGATATTTATGCTTTGCCGGATGGAGAACGTGCTGAACTGATTGACGGACAGATATACTATATGGCGCCACCAACCAGAAAGCATCAGCGCATTGTCGGAGAAATGTTTGCTACCATCCGCGAATACATCAATAGCAATCATGGCATCTGTGAAGTAAATATCGCTCCATTCGCCGTATTTTTGAATGAAGATGATATAAATTACGTTGAACCGGATATATGCGTGATCTGTGACCATAACAAGCTCACAGATAAAGGCTGTTCGGGTGCTCCAGACTGGATCGTCGAAATCGTATCACCAAGCAGCCGTCCAATGGATTATTACACAAAACTTTTTAAATACCGTACCGCAGGGGTCCGGGAATACTGGATTGTGGACCATGAAAGAAATCTGGTAATAGTCTACGATTTCCAGAATAAAAGCGCTGCAAATTACGCTTTTTCTGATGACATTCCCGTCAGTATATACCCTGGCTTCTTTATCAGCCTTTCAACCCTGAATATATAAAAGCTGTAATATTTTATTCCATCAATCCCACATCGAAAGGGCAGCATTTCAAGGGCAGCGCAGAAGGCAACCGTTACGCTTACGATGGAAAGTGGATGCAGGGTTTCATACATTATATATGTGAGGTAGGAGAAATGGGGGATAGATCCCCCATTTTTCAGTCTGATTAATTCGAGCACAAGAAAACTATAAAAAGTCGTAAATCCCTAAAAAATTATTGAACCTTGGATAAGATATGCCAAAAACAGAGTATGGTTGCAGCGGTTGCCGGGCAATCTATTACAGGGGCGGTAAAAAGCGGGCAGAACGGCGAGGCGGCAAGGAAAAATATTCCTGCTTGTATACCAGTTTTTCCATTCCGCAATGCGTACTCATACCAAAAGGAGAATAATCACAAAACGATATTTGAATTTTTATTATTATAAATAAAGGAGATTTATGAAAATGCCGAATTTTGATTACAATCAGGTAAAAAATCCACAGTATTTTGCGGAAGGCAGGATCGAGGCGCATTCAGACCATGTGTGCTACGCGTCGCATGCGCAGGCGGCTGCGGAGGAAACCAGCTACCGTTATTCTTTGGACGGCATATGGAAATTCCATTATGCAAGGAATTACAGGCAGACGATTCCAGGGTACGAACAGCCGGATTATGACTGCCGCCCTTGGGCTGACATCCGCGTCCCGGCGCATATCCAGATGGAAGGCTATGATATCCCGCAGTATGCAAACACCCAGTACCCATGGGACGGCAGGGAAGAAATCTGGACGGATGAAATCCCGAAGGAATTTAATCCGGTAGCAAGCTACGTGAAATATTTTGTCCTTCCACAGGAATTTAAAGGGCAGCAGGTCTTTGTCTCATTCCAGGGCGTGGAAAGCGCCGTCGCTTTGTGGCTAAACGGCAAATATATCGGCTACAGCGAGGACAGCTTTACGCCGGCAGAATTTGAACTGACGCCATATTTGACAGAGGGTGAAAATAAACTGGCGGCGTCCGTGTTCAAATGGTCTTCCGGCAGCTGGTGCGAAGACCAGGATTTTTACCGCTTTAGCGGCATTTATCGTAGCGTTTATCTGTATACTGTCCCAAAGGCGCATGTGTGGGATATAAAAACAGAGCCGGTTGTAGCGGAAAACCTTGTGCATGCCAAGCTAAACATTGCGTTAAAGACACA
>CASUON010000160.1 GCA_949457475.1 uncultured Lachnospiraceae bacterium | reverse complement strand
TGGGATTGAAGCGCTGCTTTCCGGAAGGACTAGCTTTGTGATCGCGCATAGGCTTTCGACGATCCAAAACGCCGACCGTATTTTTGTCATCGACCAGGGCGGAATTTTGGAACAGGGCAGCCCGAAGGAGCTGATGGAGCGGCGAGGGGCCTATTACAGGCTGTATATGGCGCAGTTTGCAGGTTTGGAATAAGCTGGCAGGCTGCAAGCTTTAGCCGTTTTCATGCATTTTTTGGATATGCGCAAAATTATACTTGCAATATACCCCAGAGGGGTATATAATAGGAAATAGCTTAAGACATATAAACTGGCTGGTATGGTGGCGCTGGTTCCAGGACGCCCGCCGGCTAAGGTACCTATATGAAAATATAAGGAACGGTAAGTAAATCGTAAGCTAAACTTGCGTAGGATTTTTCTTCGGGAATGCCATGAGGGAATTCAGGCTATGCGACAGATTCTCCCGCGGCGATAACGGAGATAAAGGCAAGCGGGTTTGTTGTAGTATTTGCTTACGGTTCCTCAAGGAAGGGTGACGCCATGGTGGAAAACAGGAAGGACGCGGCGTATCTTGATACGCCAGAAGGGCAGCCGGGATGCCCTTCTGGCAAAACAAAGCAACGTCCGAAACAGGAATACAAAGACCTCATCCACCGTCTGAACCGGATTGAAGGGCAGGTGCGCGGAATCCGGGGGATGGTGGAAAAGAATGCCTACTGTACCGACATTCTGGTACAAGTGGCCGCGGTCAACGCCGCGCTTAACAGCTTTAATAAAGTTTTGCTCGCAGATCATATTAAGACTTGCGTGACGCGGGATATCCGGGAGGGAAAAGAAGAAACGGTCGACGAGCTGGTCGCGGTGTTGCAGAAATTAATGAAGTGACGGCCGAAGCGGGAAGAATTAGAATTTTGAAATAATCGAAATTCAAAATGGGAATACTACGATACGCGGACTGATACTCACGAGCGGTAAAGTCTGCCATGTAGTTTGAGGCGGCAATGCTCGTGAGTCTGCGTTAATTTGGTAAAGTTTACCGCGCGTCAATATAAATAGCGTGATCAGGAGGGAATATGGAACAATATACAATTACCGGAATGAGTTGTGCGGCATGCAGCGCCCGTGTGGAAAAAGCCGTTTCCAAAGTACCGGGCGTGGCGTCTTGTTCGGTCAGCCTGCTGACGAATTCCATGGGCGTAGAAGGGACCGCGGACGCAATGACTATCATCCGGGCGGTACAAAATGCGGGGTATGGAGCGGCGCGTAAAGGGGCGGCGGATGCACGGGCTGACAAGGGGGCGGAAGAAGACCTGCTTGCAGACCGGGATACGCCGGTGTTAAAAAGGCGCCTGCTTGCGTCGGTTGGTTTTTTGGCTGCGCTTATGTATGTTTCCATGGGGCATATGATGTGGGGATGGCCGCTGCCCACCTATTTTAGCCGCAACCATATTGCCATGGGGCTGCTGCAGCTGCTTCTTACGGTTATCGTTATGGTAATTAACCAGAAGTTTTTTATCAGCGGGTTTTTGAGCCTGTGGCATAAAGCGCCAAATATGGATACATTAGTCGCGCTTGGCTCTTCGGCGGCGTTTGTCTACAGTACGTACGCACTGTTTGCTATGACAGATGCGCAGGTGCGCGGCGACATGGACGGCGTAATGGCTTATATGCATGAATTTTATTTTGAATCTGCGGCGATGATACTGACATTAATCACAGTCGGAAAAATGCTGGAGGCGCGTTCCAAAGGGAAGACGACCAATGCGTTAAAAGGCCTGATGAAGCTGGCGCCAAAGACGGCGACGATTTTAAAAGATGGGATGGAAGTACAGGTGCCGATCCAGCAGGTGCAAAAAGGGGACCTGTTTGTTGTACGTCCCGGTGAGAATATTCCAGTAGATGGAATTGTACTGGAAGGAAACAGCGCGGTAAACGAAGCCGCGTTGACTGGGGAAAGCATCCCGGCGGATAAGGCGGCGGGGGATATCGTATCCGCCGCGACAATGAACCAGTCGGGATTTTTAAAATGCGAGGCCGCAAGGGTCGGGGAAGATACGACGCTGTCGCAGATTATCCGCATGGTAAGCGACGCGGCGGCTACCAAGGCGCCGATCGCAAAAGTAGCCGATCGGGTATCTGGCGTATTCGTCCCGGCGGTGATCGCAATTGCCGCCGTTACGATACTTGTCTGGCTTGCGGCTGGAGAAAGCGTCGGATTTGCGCTGGCAAGGGGGATTTCCGTATTGGTCATCAGCTGCCCGTGCGCACTGGGGCTGGCTACTCCGGTCGCAATTATGGTAGGAAACGGCGTCGGCGCCAAAAACGGCATTATGTTTAAGACAGCGGTCTCCCTGGAAGAAGCGGGCAAGATGGAAATTGTAGCGCTGGATAAGACCGGGACGATCACAAACGGCACGCCAAAAGTGACAGACGAACTCCCGGCGGACGGGGTGACGGCGGATGAACTGTTATATCTGGCAAACGCCCTGGAGCAAAAAAGCGAGCATCCGCTGGCAGGCGCGGTATTGGAATACGCAGCCAAAAAAGGCGTGCAGGCAGCCGATGTAACCCAGTTCCAGGCGCTGCCCGGAAACGGGCTGTCCGCAAAATATAAAGGCGCGGTATTATCTGGCGGCAACCTGAAATTTATCAGCGCCCAGGCGGCGGTTCCAAACGAGCTGCTCGCCCAGGCGGAGAAACTGGCGGAAGAAGGAAAGACGCCGCTGTTTTTTGCAAAAGACGGAGATATTATTGGCCTGATCGCCGTTGCGGACGTCATGAAAGAAGACAGCCCGCAGGCAGTGCGGGAGCTGCAAAATATGGGTCTGCGCGTAGTCATGCTGACCGGGGATAACGAGCGTACGGCAACAGCCATCGGCGCCCAGGCGGGCGTGGATGAAGTGATCGCGGGCGTACTGCCGGATGGCAAAGAGGCGGTTATCCGTTCGTTGCAGCAGCAGGGGAAGGTCGCAATGGTCGGCGACGGCATTAACGACGCCCCGGCGCTTACGCGGGCGGATATCGGGATCGCGATCGGCGCGGGGACGGATATCGCCATCGATGCGGCGGATGTCGTCCTAATGAAAAGCAGGCTCAGCGATGTGCCGGCGGCTATCCGTTTAAGCCGTTTTGCACTGCGCAACATACATGAAAACCTGTTCTGGGCTTTTATATACAATATTATTGGCATTCCACTTGCCGCCGGGGTTTGGATTCCACTGTTTCATCTGCAGCTGAACCCGATGTTTGGCGCAGCGGCGATGAGCTTGTCGAGCTTTTGCGTTGTAACCAACGCCCTGCGATTGAACCTGGCAGCGATCCACGATGCTGGGAAAGATAAGAAGAGGGTTCCAAAGGAAAAAAAGGATATTGATAAGGATGCAAAAAACGAAACAGACAGCAATATAAATAAGAAAGGGAACATGGAGGGACAGATTATGGAAAAAACAATGAAGATCGAAGGAATGATGTGCGCGCATTGCGAGGCGCGGGTAAAAAAATGCCTGGAGGCGCTTGCGCAGGTTGACGAGGCGGTTGTAAGCCACGAGGCAGGCACGGCGCAGGTGAAGCTGAACGCGGAAATTGAAGATGCGCAACTGCGTCAGGCAGTAGAAGCACAGGATTATAAAGTGCAAGAAATTATTTAATCTTGTAGGAGACAGCTGTATCAAGCAGAAGAACGCAGGATGCGACAGCGTAGGGGATTGTACAAAATAGCTTCAAACAGCGTAAAAGTGGATGCAGGGGCAGGAGGCAAAAGTGCTGTATGTATGATAAAATGACCAGAAAAGATATCGAACGCATGGAAGAGGAAATTGAATACCGCAAACTGGTAGTCCGCAAACAGGCGTTAGAAGCCGTAAAGGAAGCCCGGGCGCAGGGGGATTTAAGCGAGAACTTTGAATATCACGCGGCAAAGAAAGATAAAAACCAAAACGAGAGCAGAATCCGTTATCTGGAACGGATGATAAAGACGGCGCAGATTGTTGAGGCAAAATCTGGTGTCGACGAAGTTGGGCTGGACAATACGGTAACGGTCTATTTTGAAGAAGATGACGAAACAGAGACATTTAAGCTGGTTACGACTGTGCGGGGTAATTCCCTAAAGGGGATGATCAGTATTGATTCGCCGATTGGCAAGGCGATCCTCGGGCACAAAGTCGGCGATCGCGTTTCCGTACAGGTCAACGACCAGTACAGTTATGATGTGGTCATCCGGTCTGTGGAAAATACGGTTGACGACGGGAGCGACCAGTTGCGCAAATTTTAACCGATGCTTTGTTGTCTGGAAAATTTTAACCGGCGCTTTGCCGGCTAGCCAAAAAACCCCTGGCACAGGAAACTGTGCCAGGGGTTTAAAATGCGATTGATACAAAATGCTGTTTTTACAGGCCTAATGCCCGTAATGTCTTCGCACCGAGTACACCATCTACTTTAAGGCCGTTATTCCGTTGGAATTTTTTAATTGCCTTATACGTCTTGTTGCCGATGATGCCGTCGACAGTACCGCATGAATAACCGCATTGGTTCAATTTGCGTTGCGCTTTTTTTACTGTGCTGGTGCTTGCGTTGCCGTATGGGCAGTAGCCGTCGTGATGTGCGTGTGCAACATGGCCATTGCAGTAGTAGTAGCCAGAATCGTCATAAGATGTATTGTAAGGACAAACGCCGTTTGCGTGCGTATGTGCGGCATGGCCGTTGCAGTAATAATAGTTTGTACTGTAACCGCTATGATGGCCGCCGCCATGATAGCCATGGGCGTAAACGGTCATTACCGGAGACTGGCTTGCGACAAAAGCAGCCGGGGCAAATGCAACAGCACCAGCCAGTGCAACAGATAGCAGGCTGCGTTTCAGTCGATTCATAAAAATACCCTCCTTTTCAAAAAGAAATCCCTATAAAAAGTTATACAGTTCTAGTATAATCCCTAATCGCCCAAAAAGATACTGGCATAAATCACAAAAAAGTCGCTTGTGATTTAGTAAAATGTATGGTGCAAATTTTTGGCATATTAATACTGGAATAAACCCGGCAGGAGAGTTATAATAAAACGGTATAGATAGCTGGATGGATCGTAGAGTGTTTAACATAAGGTATCATAATTGAAATACTATGGAAAGGAATGCAATAGCAACACAAGAATATGACAAAATACGAAGTATTAAAGCGCTATTTCGGTTACAGTAGTTTTCGTACCGGGCAGGAGACGATGATCGATGCCATTATGGCTGGGCGCGATGCGCTTGGCATTATGCCTACCGGGGCGGGTAAGTCCATCTGCTACCAGGTTCCGGCGCTGTTGCTGTCTGGAATTACGCTGGTTGTCTCGCCGCTGATCTCTTTGATGAAAGACCAGGTGCAGGCGTTGAACCAAGCGGGCATCCACGCAGCCTATATCAACAGTTCCCTAACGGAAGGGCAGGTTGCAAAGGCGCTGCGGCTGGCAGCTGGCGGACAGTACAAAATCATCTATGTGGCGCCGGAACGCCTGGAGACTTACGGATTTTTGCAATTTGCCAAAGCGGCGCCAATATCCATGCTGACGGTAGACGAGGCGCACTGTATTTCCCAATGGGGGCAGGATTTCCGCCCTAGCTACCAAAAGATCGTGCCGTTTGTCAAACAGCTGGAAAACCGCCCGGTGGTCAGCGCGTTTACGGCGACCGCAACCACAGAGGTAAAAGACGATATCTTATGCGTGCTCGGGCTGCGGCAGCCGGAAGTGCTGGTTACCGGATTTGACCGCAAGAATTTGTACTTTGCGGTTGAAAAAAAGCGCAGGAAAGACGCGTACGTTATGGACTATATACGGGCGCACGAAGGGGAGAGCGGCATTATCTACTGCGCCACGCGCAAAAACGTAGACCAGCTGTATGAACGGCTGGTCGCGGAAGGCATACCGGCGGCGCGCTACCATGCCGGGCTGGGCAACCAGCAGCGCCAGCAGAGCCAGGAAGATTTTATTTATGACAGGGCCCTTGTAATGCTTGCGACCAACGCGTTTGGCATGGGGATAGACAAGTCCAATGTGCGCTATGTGCTGCATTATAATATGCCGCAGAGCCTGGAGAATTATTATCAGGAAGCAGGCCGGGCCGGGCGCGACGGGGAACCTTCGGAATGTATTTTGTTATATTCGCCGCAGGATGTCATGATTAACCGGTATTTAATCGAGCATAAGGAAGAGCCGGAACTGTTAGACGAAGAGCAAAGGCAGGCCGTCCGGGAACGAGACGAAAAGCGCCTGTGGGCGATGGAGCGCTATTGTATGACGCTACAGTGCCTTCGGCAGTATATTTTACGATATTTTGGCGAACAGGCCGGGCCGGATTGCGGCAACTGTTCAAATTGCAGGCAGGAATTTGAAGAGGTGGATATTACAGAGCAGGCGGTGCAGATCATCCGCTGTGTACAAGAAACGCACCAGCGTTATGGCATTAATGTAATTGCAGGCACGCTGGCTGGCAGCGACCGTGCGAAGCTGCGCGATTATGGCGTATCCGCGCTTTCTTCTTATGGCAGCCTTTCCCATATGACGGAGCCGGCAGTTAAGCAGATGATGAACCATATGCTGCTGGAACAGGACTTGGCGGTAACGCCGGATAAATACGCGCTGGTAAAGCTGACCGCCCAGGCGGTGCAGATATTGAACGGCGAGCGCAGGGTCATACAAAAGCACCCAAAAGCGGCCGCGCAGGAGATGCCGGAGCAGATGGCTGCGCGAAACAGCGCGAAGGCCGCAGCCATGCGCAGGTCGGATATATTAAACAGCCGGGGGCTGGAGCTCTTCGAGCAGCTGCGCAGCCTGCGTACCCAGATTGCGCGGGAAGAAAGCCTGCCGCCGTATATTATCTTTTCAGATAAGGTACTAGTTGATATGTGCGTAAAAGCGCCTTTGCGAAAAGAAGAAATGATGCAGGTCAATGGCGTCGGGGAGCATAAGTATGAAAAGTACGGGGAACGTTTCTTGGAGAAAATATATACGTTTGGAAACGGCGTGCGGGAAAAGTATTATTTCGGCGGGGCTGGGGAAACGACCGAACTGTTTACCCAGGCAAAATCCGTAGAAAAGAAAGTGGATTTTTACCTGACAAACACGCAGGCGGAGCAGTTCCCGTACGGGCAGCAGTATTTGGCGGCCAATCTAGCGGAGGCGTTAAACAGCCTGCGCGACCCGAAAAAAGTAAAAAAAATATCCGGTGCGGAAATCTACCGTATGATGCAGGCGAAAGACTATGCATATGAGAGGAAGGTAGACGGCAAATGGCAAAAGATCATTACGCCGCAGGGGGCACAGGCCGGCCTTTTCATCGGCACCAGGCTGAGCAAAACAGGGAACGAATATGAAGATATTTATTACAACGAGCACGCGCAGCGGATGATCGTAGCGGAATTCGTTAGGCATGAATAAAAGAATTTGTGCCAGCAGGCACAAGCGTATTTGGAAGGGGAAATTTATGGTAAAACATGTGATTTTATGGCAATTGAAGGATTCGTATTCTGTAGAACAAAAAGAGCAGGTCAAAGCGGAAATCAAACAGGGGCTGGAAAGCCTACAGGGCAAAATACCAGGTTTGCTGGAAATCCAGGTACATACAAACGGCCTGCGTTCGTCGAACGCAGACCTAATGTTGGAATCCCTCTTTGAAGACGAAGAGGCCCTACAAGGGTATGGCGTGCATCCAGAGCATGTAAAAGTAGCCGACGGCAAAGTCCGCCCGCATACAAAGCAGCGGATATGCCTGGATTATGAGGTATCCTAATGCGTTATCTGGGCAGAAAATAGAGGGTTGCGCTGTCTGTATTGTACACCATTACACCATAGAAATTGTTCCTAGCATTGGTACGAACCAGACAGCTCCTTACTTTAATTTCTGTCCGGATGGAG
>CASUON010000159.1 GCA_949457475.1 uncultured Lachnospiraceae bacterium | reverse complement strand
CCAAAAGTAGTGGTTTATGTTATACTTGCGTTATGGGAACATGGAAATCTAAAAATAGACATAAATATTTATTACAATATCACATAATTTTTGTATGCAAGTACAGAAAGAAATTACTAATAAGCAAAAATATATCAGATGATATAAAACGACTTTCGCATGAGATATGCCAGAAGCATAACGTCATGATCAAATACATGGAAACGGATAAAGACCATATCCATTACATGATAGAAACAGAACCAACGATGTCTGTTAGTAAAATCGTAAATTTAATAAAGAGTTACACGACATATCACATCTGGAAAAGGTATCCGAATGATTTGCGAAAACACTTTTGGAAAGAACGCAATTTCTGGACAGACGGATATTTTGCGTGCAGTGTTGGAAATGTTTCAGAAGAAATGCTTAAGAGGTATATAGAAAACCAGGGATGGGAAGGCGGTGACAGCGAATGTTAAAAGCGTATAAATACAGGATATATCCAAACAAAGAGCAAAAGATACAGATTGCAAAAACATTTGGCTGCTGTCGTTTCGTTTATAACCAGACTTTAGCATACCGCAAAGATGCTTATGAAAAAGAGGAAAAATCAGTCAGCAAAACAGATTGCAATAATTATTGTAACAGGGAATTAAAGAAAGAATATGAATGGCTGAAGCAAGTCGATAAATTTGCTCTGACAAATGCTATTTATAACATGGATTGTGCATATCAGAAATTTTTTAAAGAACACGCAGGTTATCCGAAATTCAAAAGCAAACACGATAACCATAAGTCATACACAACAAATTTTACAAATGGAAATATTACAGTGGATTTTGTACATGGAAAGATAAAACTTCCAAAGTTAAAAGAAGTAAAAGCAAAAGTGCATAGGGAATTTGAGGGACAGATAAAATCAGCCACAGTTTGCCAGGTTCCAAGCGGAAAGTATTATGTGTCAGTGCTTGTAGAAACGGAACATGTGGAAATTGTGCATGCAAAGCATGATATAGGACTGGATTTAGGAATAAAAGATTTATGCATTACTTCAGATGGAGAAAAATACGAAAATCCAAAAATAATAAAGAAGCATGAAAGAAAGCTGGCGAGACTGCAAAGACAGCTTGCCCATAAAGAAAAAAGAAGCAGAAATTATGATAAACAGAAAAAGAAAATCGCACGGTGCCATGAAAAAATAACAAATACCAGAAAAGATTATCTGCATAAAGTATCCCATGAGATTATCAGCGAAAACCAAGTGATAGTTTCAGAGAACTTACAGATAAAGAACATGGTAAAAAATCATCATTTGGCAAAATCAATAGCAGATGTATCGTGGTACGAATTAACAAGGCAGCTGGAATATAAGGCGGCGTGGAATGGGAGGAAATATATCAAAACAGATACATTCTATGCCAGCAGCCAGATATGTTCTGACTGCGGGTATCAAAATGTCGGTACAAAAGATTTGTCAGTAAGGGAATGGGTGTGTCCAATTTGTGGAGCAAAACATGACAGGGATATCAATGCCGCAAAGAACATTTTAGCAAAAGGACTAAGACAAATAGCATAATAAGAGATAAATAGGGCAGGGACTGCCCGAATTAACGCCTGTGGAGATAGTAGGGAGCAAAACGTCCAGTGGACGTTTGTTCTGCTCCGACCGGAGTGGAACGTAGAAACGAGGTCTGAGAAGCAGGAAGCCAATTGGCTTTAGACAATGGGTAGTTCACAAAGTGAAAAGTGGAACAGTCAAAAAGCGTTATATGCTTGTCAAAAAGCGTTTTTATGTTATACTGTGTGGTGCAAAGCAAAGTAATACGAAATCTGGAGAAATATAGTATGATTGATTTACAGGATAAGGATTACTGCCCCGCTATGGAAGAAATAGGAGAATATGTCGCGAATCCTGTTTTTCTGCAATTTTGCTTAGAAATAAAAGATATATACAAATGCAGGGAAAAAATAGAATACAGTTCTTGCAGCTGGGAAAAAGGATGGAACCTGAAATTTAAAAAAGCCGGAAAAACGTTATGCACCATCTATCCAAGGGAAGGCTATTTTACCGTTTTGATCGTTGTCGGCAGGAAAGAAAAAATGCCTGTCGAGGAAATATTACCGGAATGTAACGTGGAATTGCAGTCGATCTATCACCAGACACCGGAAGGAAACGGACAAAGGTGGCTGATGCTTGATGTAGAGGATCAAGCAGACATGTATAACGATATCCTGCGCCTTATTCACATTCGCAGAAAGAATTAAGAAAAGCCGCCTGCCAAACAAAGTCGGCGGCTATAAAATACAAAAGGATAATCAGGTGAAGCATATGGGGTATTATGTTGGAAATGGAGTTTATAATTATCTGGCGCAGTGCGGGGAAAAGGAAAATTTTTTCTGGACAAGCGGGGATATGTGGCTTTTGGTATATGGGAATGAATCGTTTGAGCCAAAAATACTGACCATAGCGTCAGCCAGGGCGCTTGGCGAGGCGATTACAGAACAAGAGCATAGGGCGGTCAGTATGGCCCAGTCGCTTGCTGAAAATACAGGGGTGCCGGTCAATTTTATCCGGTTTGACCCAAATGGTTCGATGGAAAGCGTCACGTACTGGGAGCAGGGGATGAATAAAATCCAGGTGATTTCCCCGGACGGTTTAAGAAACCGTTTGATACGGCATGGGCTGCGGATGAACCCGTCTCAGGCCGCAAAGGCGATCAATGATAAAAGTTCCAGCCCCTATCATGAATGGCAGCGGGCGCATATGGGAAACTCGGTAATCGTAGCGGATATTGATTTAATCAGGCTGCGGGAGGGCAGCCCTACGGAAATGATTGAGTTAAAGCGCTCCTATATCGCGCTTGAGGCATGGGAACCGTATAAGCAGGATTATAAAAATTTTCTGCTGCTTTCTACACTGGCTAAGAAACGGCGGCTGGGATTTTATATCGTTTATAACCATCGTACAAAAAACCCGTTTTATGACGATGTTTCACGGCTGAAAATATTCTCGTTTGACCATACGAGGGAACCGTATTGCAGCTTGCTTGGATATCAAAGCGTGCAGCAATTTGCCCAAAATTATGTAAATTCGGATACAAACGAGCAAGTAAATTGAGATTCAAATAAGCATAAGATATAAACGAGCAAGTAAATTGAGATTCAAATAAGCATAAGATATAAACGAGCAAGTAAATTGAGATTCAAATAAGCATAAGATACAAACGAGAAAGCGAATTAGAATCCGGAAGAACACTAGGGGAAAATCAGAATGGAGCAGATGCGTATGCGGATGGAAAGCCCGGACATGGTTTCCCAAAATATTGCTAAATTAAGCAAAATATTTCCCAATTGCGTGACCGAAGGCACAGGCGAGAACGGGGAACCGGTGCTTACGGTAAATATGGAAATCCTGCGGCAGATGGTTACGCAAGAAGCGGCGCCCGGCGGGGAACGATACGAATTTACTTGGGTGGGCAAGAAGGCAGCGATCGCAGAAGCAAATAAGCCAATAAAAAAAACGTTGCGTCCAGACGTCGCGCACAGCAAAGACTGGGACACGACGCAAAACCTCTATGTGGAAGGGGATAATCTGGAAGTGCTCAAACTGCTTCAGGAAAGCTATGCCTGCGCGGTGAAATTAATATACATTGATCCGCCGTATAATACGGGCCACGATTTCATTTATCCGGATTCCTTCCTTATGGATGATGAGGAGTATGCGAACGGGGCGGATTACTTTGATCTGGACGGGCGCGTCAATTTCAACAGGGAAAACAGCGAAAAAGCCGGAAAGTACCATTCGGACTGGTGCTCCATGATTTATGCAAGGCTTTTGCTGGCAAGGAATCTTCTGACTGACGACGGGGCTATCCTAATTAATATTGACGAGCATGAAATCGCAAACCTGCAAAAAATCTGTTCGGAAATCTTTGGCGAAGCGAACGATATGGGAACCATTGTCTGGGATAAGCGCAATCCGAAAGGGGATGCGCGCGGTATTTCCTGCCAGCATGAATATATCCTGGTATATGCCAAAAGCAGGGATGTGTTTTTAAAAACATGCAGGATGCGGCGGCCAAAGAAAAATGCCGCGGCAATTTTAAAAAAAGCCGGCCAGCTGTATGCAAAACTAGGCGCCGGGTATACGCTGGATGATATAAACGCTGATTTCGCCGCATGGATAAGGGCGCAAAAAGACTTTAGCGGCGGGGAAAAAGCGTATAATAAAATAGACGCGGACGGGGACGTCTACCGTCCGGTATCTATGGCGTGGCCGAATAAGAAAAAAGCGCCGGACGATTATTTTGTCCCGCTGCTCCATCCGGTTACAAAGAAGCCGTGCCCGGTTCCGGAAAGGGGATGGCGCAACCCGTCCGCTACGATGAAAAAAATGGCGGACGAAGGAAGGATCCTGTTTGGAAAAGACGAGACGACGATTCCAAATAGCAAATACCTGTTGAAGGACAATATGTATGAGAATATCCCTTCCCTTTTATATTACGGCGGCAGCGATACCGATATGCTTGCCCGGATGGATATTCCATTTGATACGCCAAAGGTCGTGCATATCTGCAAAGATCATATTCAGTCTTTTACAGGCAGGGGCGACGTCGTGATGGACTTCTTTTCCGGCTCCGCAACGGTTGCCCATGCGGTCCTTCAGGCGAACGCAGAGGACGGTAAAGGCCGCAAATACATTATGGTGCAGATTCCAGAAACAATCGCTGCGAAAGCTGAAGCGTACCGGAAGGGGTACCGGAACATTTGTGAAATCGGACGGGAACGGATTGTCCGTGCGGGTGAAATGATCCGGGCAGAGTGCAAGGCGGAAATAGACGATGGGTTCCGCGTATTGAAAGTAGACGATACGAACCGCAAGGACGTCTGTTTTACAGCGCAAACATACAGCCAGGATATGCTGGCTGCACTGGAAAATAATATGAAAGAGGACAGGGGCGGCCTGGACGTGCTGTTTGGCTGCCTGCTGGAATGGGGGCTGCCGCTGTCTTTGCCGTACCAGTCGCAGAACATTTCCGGCTGTACGATACATGATTATAATAACGGCGGGCTGGTCGCTTGTTTTGACAGCAATATTTCCGCCGAGGCCATCAAAGCCATGGCGGAAAGAAAGCCGCGCCGGGCGGTTTTTCGGGACGGCAGCTTTTCCAATAGCAAAGAAAAGATGAATGCGTCTGAAATTTTTGCCTTTTTTGCACCGGACACAAGAATAACAGTTATTTAGGGGGCGTATGCATGAAGCTGCAGTTTAAGCATCAAAGTTTCCAGGCCGATGCGGTAAAGGCTGTGGTTGATGTATTTGCAGGCCAGCCATATTTTGCCAGGGGCGTCCAAATGGAGGAAGGCGGGAGCCGGGAACATTTGTCGAATTGTGTCCAAATGGAGGAAGGCGGGAGCCGGGAACATTTGTCGAATTGCGTCCAAATGGAGGAAGGCGGGAGCCGGGATTTTGGCCTATGGCCAAATGCAGCGGTCGTGCCGGAGCTTACGGATGCAGCAATCCTGGGGAACTTGTGGCAGGTACAAAAGGGCAATCAGATCGCGCCTTCCGACCAGCTGGAAGGGAGGTTTAACCTGACGGTTGAGATGGAAACCGGCGTCGGCAAAACGTATACGTATATTAAGACGATGTATGAGCTAAACAGGCGGTACGGATGGAGCAAATTTGTAGTTGTCGTCCCGAGTATTGCCATCCGCGAAGGGGTATACCGGTCTTTACAAGTGACGCAGGAGCATTTCGCGCAGGAGTATGGCAAAAAGGCCAGGTTTTTTGTCTACCAGTCCGACCGGCTGGCAGAGATTGCCCATTTTGCGTCGGACAGTTCTTTGAATGTAATGATTATCAACGCGCAGGCGTTTAACGCAAGGGGCCGGGACGCCAGAAGGATTTATATGAAGCTGGATGCGTTTTGTTCCCGCAGGCCGATTGAATATATTGCGGGTACAAACCCGATTGTAGTTATTGACGAGCCGCAGTCCGTAGAAGGGACGCAGACGAAAGAGGGTTTAAAGCGTTTCCAGCCTTTGATGACGCTGCGGTATTCCGCCACGCACAGGCCGGGCAGCCTTTACAACCTGGTGTACCGCCTGGATGCTGTGGCGGCATTTCAGAAACGGCTAGTAAAAAAGATTGCGGTAAAGGGGATTACACAGGCCGGGCCTGGCGCAACGGACAGCTACATTTACCTGGAGGGCGTCAGCCTGTCAGAAGCAGAGCCTGCGGCTGTCGTCCAGTTTGATTGGAAAGGGCCTGCAGGCATCTGCAAAAAAACGCGGAAGGTGCAGATCGGGTACGACCTATACGAGCATTCCGGAGGGCTTTTGGAATATAAAGACGGTTTTGTCGTGCAGGATATCGACGGGCGTGACGATTCCATTGTGTTTTTGAACGGGATAAAGGTCTATGCCGGGGACGCGGTTGGCAGGGTGAGTGAAGAGCAGATGCGCCGGATACAGATCAGGGAGACAATCCTTTCTCATATTGAGCGGGAACGGCAGCTGTTTTCCAAAAACATCAAAGTCTTATCGCTGTTTTTCATTGATGAAGTAGCGCATTACAGAAGCTATGATCAGGCGGGGCGCCCACAAAGCGGCATTTTCGCCCGGATGTTTGAAGAAGAATACCAAGACGTTATAGACGCGGTGCGGCGTGAAAACGGCGATGACGGCTATCAGAAATATCTGGCGGCGATCCAGCCATCCGACACGCACGCCGGATATTTCTCCATTGATAAGAAAGGGCATATGGTCGATCGGATCGCGGGCGATGATAAGAAACGCAACACTTCGAACGATCTGGACGCGTATGACCTTATTATGCGAAATAAAGAGCGCCTGCTCGACTGCGACCCGAAGCGCTCTCCAGTCCGGTTTTTGTTCTCCCATTCCGCGTTGCGCGAAGGCTGGGACAATCCGAATGTATTCCAGATATGCACGCTTAAGCAGGGCGGCAGCGAAGTCCGCAAGCGCCAGGAGGTAGGCCGCGGGCTGCGCCTCTGCGTCAATCAGGCCGGGGAGCGGATGGATGCGGACGTACTGGGAGACGATGTGCACAAAATCAATGTACTGACCGTTATCGCGGGGGAAAGCTATGAATCTTTCGCAAGGGGGCTGCAGGCAGAGCTGGCGGACGAACGAAACGCATATGGTCCCGGCGATGCCAGACGGATGGATGGCGGCGGTGGCATTGCTGGCGATAGCGGCATGGATGGTGATGGCATTGCTGGCGATAGCGGCATGGATGGTGGCAATAGCATTGCTAATAGCGGTGGTATTGCCGGCGGCAGTGGGATTGTTGGCGGCAATGGATTTGGCGGGATGATGCCCGAAAATGCACGCGCCAGCCATATAAAACTCCAGGTTGACCAGGAAAAGTTAAACAGCGGGGAATTTCAAAGTCTGTGGTCAAACATCAGCGTAAAGTCGGTATTTTTGGCTAGTTTTGATTCTGATCGGCTGGTTCGCGAAGCGGTGGCTTCTTTGAACCAAAGCCTGCGGGTGCCGAAAGTTTTTTTCCAGGTAGAAACCGGGCCGGTGGCAACTGGGCAGGTAGAAACTGGACAGATGGAAACCGGGTGGTTGGATGGGCGGCAAAAAGCCCTGTCCGATGTGTCGTCCATGGCTGGAGGGGGAGTGCCGGCAACTGCCGCATATCAGAAGCCAGATGTGGAGCAAAGCGCCGCAGGATGTAGAAATCAAAGGCAGAATAAAGTGCAAAGCGCCGCAGGCAGCAGGACGAAATATGACCTAGTGGGCAGGCTGGTAGATGATACGGGGTTGACCAGAAAGGAGGTCGTTGCGGTATTTACCGGTATAGAAAAACGCGTGTTTGACCAGTTTAAGGATAACCCGGAAGGATTTATGGCACGGGCGGCGACTTTGCTCAACCGGCAAAAGGCCGCGGCTGTAATGGGGCA